>NZ_RZRX01000185.1:0-13113 GCF_003997405.1 Mesorhizobium sp. M2A.F.Ca.ET.042.01.1.1 | reverse complement strand
CCTTCATGAGGATGCCGGCGCGGGCGGCACGCGACACGCCGCCGATGAATGCGACGGGCGCCGCGAGGATCAGCGGGCAGGGCGTCGCGACCACCAGAACGGCGAGAGCGCGGATCGGATCACCGGAAAGATACCAGGCGATGGCGGCGATCAGCAGCGTGGCCGGAAGCAAGAGCAGGGCAAAACGGTCGGCAATGCGTATGAACGGCGCCTTGGCGGTTTGCGCGGCGGCGACCATGCGCACGATCGCGGCGTAGGTGCTTTTGTCGGCGATGGCCGAGGCCCGCATGACAAAGGCCTCGCCGACATTGACGGTGCCGCTGCGCAATGCGTCGCCGGCGCCGCGTCGCTCCGGCAGGGGCTCTCCGGTGACCGTCGACTCATCGAGCTGGGCCGAGGCGTCGATCAGGACGCCGTCCACGGGCAGCAATTCGCCGGCGCGCACCAGAAGCTCGTCGCCGACCGCCACCTGGTCGATCGCGACAGTTTCGGTGCCATGTGCGGATTTCCGGTGCGCCACACGCGGCGCCCTGTCGGTCAGAGCCCTGAGATTCCGCTCCGCCCGGCCGCGCGCCAGATCTTCAAGCACGGTGCCGCCGGCATACATGATGGCGACGACCACCGCCGCCAAAGCCTGCCCAAGCAGCATCGCCGCCGACATCGAAACCAGCGCGATCGCATCGACGCCGACCCGGCCGATCCAGAAATCCCGCAGGATCGAGATGGCAAGCGCCGCCACGACGGGCAACGTTGCCGCTGTCCAGATCACATCGGGCGAGGCGATGTCGATACCGTTTTGCCAGACGCCCAGTCCGAGCGCCAGGCCGAGAACGGCTATGAGCAGCAGCGCGCGCCGCAGCACGGATTCGTTCATGACGGCCGTCAAAGCTCGTCGATCATTTCCCGCAGCAAAAGCCGGACATCCTTTGCCGTCGCGGCAAGTTGCGGGTTGTCGATCGCTCCCATCGCCACCATCGGATCGACGGCCGCCACCTCGGTCTTGCCGGGGGCGGTCTCGGTCACGATCACGTTGCAGGGCAGCATCGCGCCGATCTTGTCCTCGGCTTGCAGCGCGCGCCACGCGAAATGAGGATTGCAGGCGCCGAGGATCATATATGGCTTGAAGTCGACGCCGAGCTTGACCTTCATCGTGTGCTGGACATCGATCCTCGTCAGGATGCCGAAGCCCTTGCCGGCAAGCTTTTTGGTGACGTGTTCGATCGCCGCCGCGAGCGGCATGTCGAGGCTCTTGCTGAAGTAATAGCTCATCGGATCCTCCTTCCATGGCGATCTTCGCCAGCAGGGACAGCTTGAGGGCAGTAGCTAGCCGTGGGGGTCGGATGACGCTTTGATCCAGCGCAATGAATGCCAGCCGCCTTCGGTGAATGTGGCGGCAAGGAGTTCTCCAGAATGACTATCCGAAATCTTGAATACGCGGTCTCACCGAAATCGGTCGTTGTCGTCGGCGCGACCGAGCGCGTTGGCTCGGTCGGCCGCGTCGTCTTCGACAACATCGTTGGCGGCGGCTTCGAGGGGGAGATCTGGCCGGTCAATCCCAAACATGCGCAGGTGGCCGGCCGCCGCTGCTACGGCAGGGTCGCAGATCTGCCGGGGGTTCCCGATCTGGCCGTGATCGTGACCCCTCCCGAGACTGTGCCCGATATCGTGCGGGAACTGGGCGAGAAGGGGACGCGAGCCGCCGTCGTCATCACCGCGGGGCTCAATCACGCCAATGGTCTGCGCCAGGCGATGCTCGATGCGGCCAAGCCCCCGCTCATGCGCATCATTGGCCCGAACACTGTCGGGCTGATGGTTCCCCCGGCGAAGCTCAACGCCAGTTTCGCCCATATGGCTGCGCGGCCCGGGAACATTGCGCTGATCTCGCAGTCCGGCGCCATCGCCACATCGCTGATCGACTGGGCGGCCGAGAACAATGTCGGCTATTCCCGGATCATCTCTCTCGGCGACATGGCGGACGTCGATGTCGGGGATTGCCTCGACATGCTGGCGGGCGATTTCCACACGCGCGCCATCGTGATGTATCTCGAAACCATACCCAATCCCCGCAAATTCATGTCGGCCGCGCGGGCGGCGGCGCGCCTCAAGCCGGTTATCGCGATCAAGCCCGGCCGGCACGAGCAGGCGGCCAGGGCGGCCGCGACACACACCGGCGCGCTTTCGGGCGCCGACAGGGTGGTCGACGCCGCCTTGCGCAGGGCAGGCGTGCTGCGTGTGAATGATCTCGCCGAGCTGCTCGATGCCGCCGGGACGGTCGCCCGTCACGCTCCCCTCGAGCGGGCGCGGGTCGGCATCGTCACCAATGGCGGCGGGGCCGGCGTGCTTGCCGTCGACAAGATCGTCGATCGTGGAGGCGAGCTGGCCGAACTTGCGCCCTCGACGATCGAGCGGCTCGACCGTGCGCTGCCGCCGACCTGGTCGCATGCGAATCCGATCGACATCGTCGGTGACGCGGCGCCGGAGCGCTACGGGGCGGCGCTCGAAGCTCTGGCGGCGGATCCGGGGACGGACGTTATCCTGGTCATGAATTGCCCCACCGGGCTCGGTTCCTCGCCGGACGCGGCCAGGAAGGTCGCCGAGCTTAGCGACGACGGCGAGATCGGCGGAAAACCGCTTCTCGCGTGCTGGCTCGGCGAGCATACCGCGCGCGAAGGCCGGCGCGTCCTGACGGAAGCCGGCATCGCGAGCTTCGAGACGCCGGAGGACGCGGCGATCGCAGCGTCCTATCTCGGCGAATGGTCCCAAGCCCAGCGGGCGCTCCTGCGGACACCCTCGAGCCAGGGCGGCGACCGGGCCGATGGCAAGGCGTCGGCGCACGCCATCTTCCGGCAGGTGGCCGCCGAAGGGCGACGCATGCTGACGGAGCCGGAAGCAAAAGCGGCGATAGAAGCCTATGGAATCCTCGTGCCGCGGACCATCGTCGCCGGATCCGTGGCGGAAGTGGCGCAGGCCGCCGGCGAGCTTCTCGAAAGCTCTGAAGCAGTGGTCGTCAAATTGCTGTCGAAGGTGGTCTCGCACAAGTCGGATGTCGGCGGCGTGGTCCTCGACATCGCGACCGCGGACAAGGCCGCGGAGGCCGCCCGGTCGATCGAGACGCGCCTGCGCGCGCGGTCGCCGCAGGTGAAGGCGGACGGCTACACGGTGCAAGCCATGGTCGCGCGCAAGCATGCTCAGGAACTCATACTGGGCATGAATCTCGACCCGATGTTCGGCCCGGTCATTCTGTTTGGCGCCGGCGGCACGGCGGTCGAGGTCGTGAACGATACCGCGATCGCCCTGCCGCCGCTTGACGACGTGCTGGCCGGAGACGCGATCGACGCGACCAGGATAGGCCGCCTGCTTGCCGGCTATCGCGATCGCAAGCCGGCCAACCGGGGCGCGATCATCGCCGCGCTGAATGGCCTGTCGCAAATGATCGTCGACTTCCCTTGCTTGGTCTCCCTCGACATCAACCCGCTGCTGGCCGATGCCGAAGGCGTGGTTGCGCTCGATGCGCGTATCGAGATCGATCCGCGACGGGTGGATGACCCGGCGCCGAACCCGGCGCTTGCCATAAGGCCCTATCCGTCGGGATGGAGCCGTGATTTCCAGTCGGACGGCATGACCTTTCACATCCGGCCAATCATGCCGGCGGACGTGGCGCTTTATCCTGCGTTCCTGGCGAAGATTTCTCCCGACGACCTCAGGCTGCGCTTCCTGTCGCTGCGGAAGAACTTCCCGGACCAGATGCTCAAGCGGCTCACACAGCTGGACTACGACCGCGACATTGCCTTCGTCGCGCTTGAAAAGAACACGGGAGCGCTGGCGGGAATCGGCCGGCTTTCCTGCGATCCGGATCACAGGAGCGGTGAATATGCGCTGCTCGTGCGGTCGGACCTGCAAGGCCATGGCCTGGGATGGGATCTGCTGAAACAGGTCATCGACTATGCGAAGGCCGAACGCATCGGCCGCATCGAAGGCACGATCCTCAACGAAAACCGCAAGATGCTCACAATGTGCCTGGAGTTCGGCTTCTCGGTCGCCCACCACCCGGGCGAGCCCGGCCTGTCGGTGGCGACGCTGGAAGTCCGCTAGAGCGTTTCACTGTTTCACGGAAATGGCGAAACGCTCTATCTCCTTGTTTTGACGCTGACGAAAAACCGCGCACACTTTTCTTGGAATTCCTGTAAGCGGGTGACAGCTTTATGATCCGGTCTTCCTGAAGCCGGCCGCGGATAAAACGGCGCCCTCGACCGAGGCCACCATCTCGGCCGTGATTTCGGCCAGTTTGCGGTCGGCCTCGATCTTGCGCCAGGTCATCGGACCGGCATCGCGCTGCAATTGCCGCGAAAGGATGTCGATCGTGGCATCGGAGGGGCTGTCCTTGCGCTCGCTGACCCGGCGCCAAAGCACCGACGGGTCCGCCGCCAGCCAAAATCCCGCAAACGGGACGTTTGTCCCCGCCGCTGCGCGCTCGATCCTGTCGCGATCCTCCGGCCTGTCGAAGACCGCGTCGGCGACGACGCAGCCGCCCTCGGCAAGGATAAGCTCCGCGAGCCAGGCTATCTGGCGGTAGACGCGTTCCGATACGCCGGGCCGGTAGGCCTTGGCCGGCAGCCTCGTTTCGGCCGCCACGCCATGCATGGCTTTGCGGATGCGGTCGCTCTCGACGATACGGGCGCCGGGCGGCGCGCCGATCTGAGCGGCGAGCGCCTCGGCGACCGTCGTCTTGCCCGAGCCGCTCAAGCCGCCGATTGCGACGAGCCGAGGCGGCGTTTCGGCAAGCAGGGTTTGCGCGAGGTGGAAATAGGATCGCGCTTCGGCAATCAGCTTTGTCGAATCCTGGCTGGCTTCCTCGACCTGCGTCGCGGTCACGTGCGCGCGCACCGCCGCCCGCACCGCCATGAGGAAAGGCAGGAGAACGAAGCCGTCTTCGTCATCGGCGTCGTCGAGATAGCGGTTCATCACCAGATTGGCGAATTGCGGAAAACCGCGATGCCACAGATCCATCAGCAGGAATGCGAGATCGTAGAGGACATCGACGGTGGCGATCTGATCATTGAACTCGATGCAGTCGAAAAGGCGAGGCTCGCCATCGAAGACGCAGATGTTGCGCAGATGCAGGTCGCCATGACAGCGGCGGACCCGACCTGCCGCCTCGCGCCGGTCGAGCAGGCCGGCATGGCGGGAAAGGGCGTTGCGAAACGCGGCGTTGAGGGTTTCGATCTCCTTTCGGTCGAACACATGGCTTGTCGCGAATCCGGCCGAATTGATTTCGAGGACGCCGCCGATATTCGCCGACCCGCTGCTGGCATGGATCACTTCGGCGCCGCGGTGATAGTGCGCGATCATGCGGGCCACGCCTGTCATCAGCGCGGGTGTCAACTCCCCCGCCGCGGCCATGCGATCGAGGAGCTTGGACTGGTCGAAGCGGACCATCTCGATGACGGCGTCGACCAGTTCTCCCGGCTCGTCCAGGGCAAGCCGGTCTCCCGCGCGCGTGATGCTGTGGACATCGAGATAGAGGCCGGGCGCTGTTGCGGAGTTCAGCTCCACTTCCTTTTCGCACGCGGCGAGCCGCAACGCCGGCGTCGAAAAGTCGACATAGGGCAGCTTGACCGCCCGCTTCATCTTGAATGCGCGCCGCCCGACGAGGAAGATCCGGGAAATATGTGTTTCGATCGTCTCGACCGGACCAACCTCGCCATGGCTGGCAGGGTTCTTCAGCATCTCGACCACGACATCCTGGTTCTCGGTGATCATTGGGGTATGTCCTTGGCCTTTGCTTGCATCCTCATTCGGCCCGCCGACCGAGGTCTCGCAGGAGTCACTAACGCTGAAGCGTCTGGACGTAACCGGCGAGGTTATGGATGCGTTCCGTGGTCACGGCCTCCCCGCCATAGGGGCCGTACTTCTTCACGTCGTCAGGCAGGAACTGGTTGCCCCACACCGGCATGTCGCGCTCGCCATGCGCCGGGACGAGACCGCGACCGTCGATCGTGGCGTAGACCCGCCAGTAGGGAAATTCCCCGCCATTGCGCTTCGTCAGCGTCGTCAGATCGGCGGGGCGCTTGCGCAGTTCATCGGCCATCGGCCCGTCGCCCTTGCCTTCCACGCCGTGGCAGACCGCGCAGGAATTCAGATATTCCTGCTGTCCATTGCTCATCTGCTGCGCCGCCGCGGCGCTCAGCGTCAGCGCGAAAAGACCAATCGTCATCCGAAATCTCATTGATCTGCCTCCAGCCATCGGTGTCAGGCTAAGCCATGCGAAGCGCACGCACGTTGACCGGGATCAATCTTGCGAGGGACGATTTGATTCAGCGCAAGGAAGGATTCCAACCGGCTCGCTAAGGCTGCATTCCGTGTTGTCGAACAAGGAGCGGCCCCCATGCCATTCAAGACATTGCTCACGGTTACAGGGCCTGATCATGGAGACGGTGATCTGAGGCTCGCCGCCGGACTGTGCGAGGAAATCGACGCGCATCTTTCCGTGCTCGTCGTGGTCATTGCGGCGCCTCCGTCTGGCGGAGAATACGCAGCGGTGGTCTCGCCGGCCTGGCTCGCGGAGCGCGAAGCCGAAATGGAAACCCTGGAGAAGCGCGGCTCGGCGGTATCCAGGATGCTGTCGGAAGGCCCCGTATCGGCCGACCTCGGCAGCGAATACCCGGAGCAGTCCTGGACGGATGAGATCATCGGTCGGCGGGCCCGCTATGCCGACCTGACCATCGTCGGACCGGAGATGCTCGCAAGCGGCTTGCTCAAGGATAAGGTCCTTGCGGGCAGCCTGTTCTCGTCCGGGAAGCCTATCCTGCTGGTCCCTCAGGGAGTGCGCGCGACATTGAAACCGAAACGCGTCCTTGTCGCCTGGGACGCCAGCCTGGAAGCCTCGCGCGCCGTGCGGGAGGCGCTCGACCTCCTGTCGTCCGCCGACGAGGTCCGCATCGCCATGATCGATCCGATCGAAGACGAACGGCATCATGGCGCGGAGCCGGGAGCGGATCTGGCGGCCTATCTCTCCCGGCATGGCGCGAAGGTCGCGGTCGATCGCCTGCCGAGTTCGGGCCATTCCGTCGCCGACGTTCTTCGCCAGCATGCCACCGACACTGGCGCCGAGCTCGTGGTCATGGGGGCTTACGGCCACTCCCGGCTGCGCGAGCGGATTTTCGGCGGCGTGACCAAGTCCATGATCGAGGCCCCAGGGCTGACGGTTCTTATGGCGCGCTGAAGGCGCGTTCACCGAAAGGCCAGATTGAACCCACAAGCCTTGCCAGCCAGAGCTGCTTTTGGAGCGGCGCCGCGGTACCGGTGCCGGCAACATATAAGCGCTCGCGCGAGTGTGGGCGCGAAAGGAAGTCGAAGGCAACCTCATGCATCGTTACTCGCAGATCACGATCGCAATTCACTGGCTGACGGCAGTGCTCGTGATCGTCGCGTGGTTCACGGCCGTGAGCGGTCCTGACGCGCGGACCGATCCCTCCTACGTTCATTTCACAGTGGGGCTCGCCGTGCTGCTGCTGGTGGTTCCTCGTCTGCTCGCCCGATGGGTCGGCGCCGCGCCGCGCGTCGAAGACCCTCAACGACGCTGGCTCAATCTCGCGGCGCGTGCAGGGCACGCCGTCCTTTACCTTCTCCTCGTCGCGCTGCCATTGACCGGCTGGTATGCCGCCTCCAGGCTTGGCGTTCCGGTCTCCTTCCTTGGCATCAGCCTGCCGAGCCTGGCGGCCCCGGTGCAAGGCGCGCCAGGCGAGATTGCGGATCTGCACGAAACCGGCGGAACGCTGATTCTGTGGCTGGCGGGCCTGCATGCTCTGATCGCGATCTGGCATCAGTTCGCCTTGAATGACCGGACGCTCGAACGCATGAATCCGCTGGCGCCGTCTGATTTGACTCAAGACGGCTGACAGCTTCGGATCGCTTATCGGGCCATATCCGTTCAATATCGTCCGGATTTGGGGCCCTCTAGATTGGGCCGAGCGATTTAGCGATCCCGCTCATCAGATGTGTGGGTCGCTTCGATTCACGACCGCTGTGCGCATCCAGTCGCTTTGGTGCACCCCTGCACGCTGTAGCTTTGCCGTCTGGAAGGCGAGCGGGTGGAGCCCCTTGGCCAAAAGTTTTCGGCCGAGCGACGGAAAACAGGAACGTTCCTTTTCCTCAGGCATTTTCCCTAGTCTGTATCTCATCCACTCCTGTTTGCTGGGCCCGGAAAATTGTCACCCAGAGAGCATAATTTGTCGAACCCTGACGCCGGTGAGGTCTCCGTCGTCGATCTTATTCCTGCCTTGCGGGCTTTTGCGCGAACGTTCTGTCGGGTGCCCGACGACGCCGACGATCTCGTGCAGGAGACACTGACCAAGGGGCTTGCCAACCTGGACAAGTTCGAGCCAGGCACGCGGCTGAAGTCCTGGCTCTTCACGATCATGCGCAACACGCATTACACGCGTGTCAAGGCAGCGGCCAGGGAGGCGCCCGGGCTGCTTGACTGCGCCTCCAGCCGGCCGATCTCGGAGCCGTCGCAGGATTGGTCCGTCCAAAGCAAGGAAGTGCATCGAGCCATCCAGAAACTGCCGTCCCATCAGCGTGAGGTTCTGGTACTGATCGGCGTGCTGGGGGTAAGCTACGAAGAAACCGCTGAGATATGCGGTTGCGCTGTCGGCACCGTCAAAAGCCGTCTCAATCGCGCCCGTGCCGGTGTTCTGGAGTTCCTCGGGGAAAGCTCGCCGCAGGCGCTGATCGAGCGACGACGTCAATTTTCGGACGACCATTGGGATACTGAAGGCGCAAGACGCTAAGGCAGCCTACCGGCGCTGAGTTGCTTTCAGGACTTTCGCCTCTCTCATCAGCGAGGCCCAATTCAGACCGAGCAGGGAAACAAGTTCAAGCGCCTGCGTTTCGGTGATGCCCGTCGTTGCGACCAGCCGCCGAACGAGTTCGTCCACTTCCGGAGTTCTGCCATCCTGCGCCATCGGGATGACTCCTAACCGGCAACAACGATTCACTTATGTTAATGTTCCACCGATCATGTTGGCACGGCGACAGCAGGCAATGCCAATGCCCTTCGGCCATGTCTCGGAGTAATGCCGCATCCTTGCCGCGACGTCTTCAACCGCGCTCAGCCGTCATATCGCCTTTGCGCTTTTCGATCAGCGCGTTCTGCAGTTCGAGTGCAAGCCTAGTCAGCCGGTCAGGGACCTTCTCCCGCTCGATGGCGGTCAACAGGGACGCGATCTCCTGGTCCAGGCTCTGGATTGCCTGGGCGCATAGATCGCGCTGGCTCCGGCGAGACATCGCATTCTCTTAACAATAGAGGCCCCTTCAGATCTCACTGAGGCATACCCGACCGGCCTTTGCAAGGCGCTCGACGCAAGCTGTGGGATTTCCGGATCGCAGTCATCGGATTTCGGGGCAAAAGGCGATCCGCGAGCATGCACTCATTCCTTAGGCAGACGGTTCGCCGCGTGGTCCTGGTACTGATCGGATTTGATCCGGTTGCCGTCGAGGCCGCGTTGCTCCGTATGCTGCTTCTTGTCCCGGTTGGACAGGACCTCGTTCTCGCCGACCATGTCCTTTGCGAGCGTCGTCTTCGCTCCGGTTCCGGAGCCCTTGCCCTGGCTGCCGCGGCCCATATGCTTCTTACCGCCGGTTGCCATTATTCTTCTCCTGGGCTGCCCGCGTGAAACTGCTCGGCGACCGAACTGCCGCCCGCGCGTTATGTTCCGCCGCCAACGCGGATAAGAAAGACCGTGCCGTCCCAACTGCCGAAGGGCATTTCGCCATCGACCAAGACATCCATGCCAAATCCATCGGCAAGACGGTTGATATCGCGGGAATCGATGTCCGGCGACGCCCGATAGGAATAGTTGAGGATTGCCGCCATTCCTCCTGGCCGCAGCACGCGCGCGATCTCGCCGAAATGCCGCTCGGCAACATCGGCAAGCACCAGGTACGGAAAACTGTCGAGAGCCAGCACGCCGTCGAAGCTTTGATCGGCAAAGTCACCGAGATCGAGGCCCGTGGTCAGGCGGAATTCCACATTGGCGACACCGGCGCATCGCCGGCGCGCGATGGCGATCATCCGGGGCGAGATATCGATACCGACGATACGTCCCGCCATGGCGCCAAGCGCATGCTCGAGGCGCCCGATGCCGCAGCCGATGTCCAATATGCGGTTGCGGGTGCCGAGCATGCCTTGCCGTTCCAGCCACAAGGCAATCTCGCCGGTTGTGGCCGAGAGCCTGTCCTCGTCATCCAGCGACGACAGCTGCACGCTGGCGGCCGGAGATATGGCGGCCGCCCGATCGAATCCGCCGGCCAGCCGCTCGACGGTCATGGCGGCCGTTTCGCCGCTGGCAGGGTCATGCGACACGCAGGCAGCGACCCTGCGGACGGCGTCGAAGGCGTCGGCCTTGTCACGCAGCATCGTGGCGATGCCTTCCAGCCAGCATCGCCGGGACACATGGCGCGGGCGCATGTCCAGGGCGACATCCGCCAGTTGCGCCGCGCTGGTCGTCTTGTCGATACAGACGGCCAGTCTGGCCAGCGCGTTGTCGACCGAAAGGCCGTCCGCCATGTAGTGCTCCAGCAGGCGCCTGGCGATCGCGCCGGTTTGCCTCGCGGGGGTCACGGCGGCGCGCCCCGCGTCCACACCTTTTGCGCTGTCCAGCGGTCGTTCGCGCCCCAGCCATATTTGTAGCCTTCACGGCCGCGCAGGAAATCGAACTCGCGCGCGCGTTCGTTGGCGGCTTCGGCGATGGCATTGCCGATCAGAATCGCGCCGGGGCTTTCCTCGGCATAGGCTGGATCGAAACCTCCGAGATAGGCATAGGCCCGGCCGCGGTGATGAAATCCGTAATAGGCGCCGACGACGGCATCGCCGATCTCGATCGTCAGGCATCGCGCCAGGCCGTTATCGGCAAGCCGCGGCAGGGCCCTGCGATGAAATTCCACAGCCGCGGCGGATAGCACGCCCCCGCCATGACCGGCCCAGCGCGCGCCATGCAGCCGGATCAGCCTGTCGAGAAATATCTGCGGATCGGACTCGCCGCGGCTGACGACAACGGCTCCCCTTCGCCGGGCAGCTCGCTCGGCGCGGCGTAACTGTCGCCTTCGCCTCGCCGGAACCGAGTAGGCCAGGGTTCGATCGCCATCGAGCGGCAGCACGGGACAGGCGGCGTGCGCCATCGACCGGCACTCTTGCGCATTCGGCAGCTCAAGGCTCAGCGACATGGCATCAGCCGGGAGGTCGGGCAGGATCCATTGCGACCATTCGAGCGAGAGCACCGCGCCGGCAATGGCGGCGCCAGCCTCCGCCTCCAGTTCCGGCACGCACAAGATGTCGAGGTAGTCGCTTAGAGAAATGCCGATGGGCAGCAGGCGCTGACCGCGATCATGCCTTTCGACATAGAGCGGCGCCAGGCCGGCGAGGGCGTCTCCACTCCACACTGCAATGGCCGCAAGGTCGCCGGGCGCGAATGTCCGCCACCACGGAATGAGCCAGGCAGGAGACTGGAACGGCGTGGCCGAGATGCTCCGCCGCCAGAGCCGCCACCAATGCGGCTCCAGGTCCTCGAATGCTCTCGCGTCACGAATGATTTCGGTGCACAGACCGCCCATCAGCCGGTTCCCAGCAAGGCGCGACGGGTGCCAAGCTTCGCCAGCGCTTCGTAAGCATCCATGTAGGACGGGATCATGCGCTCAAGCGAGAAGCGGCGACGCGCCTCGGCACGGCATGCCTCGTGGTCCAGCGCTCCGGAAGCGACAATGGCCTTCGCCATCTCCTCGACGTCATTGACAAGGAAACCGGTCCTGCCGTGCTGGATGACATCGGGAAGGGCGCCGTTCGGGAACGCGACGACCGGCGTGCCGCAGGCGAGCGCCTCCATCGCGACAAGCGAGCTTGTTTCGGGGGCAAGGCTGGGAATGACCAGGCAGCGTGCGCTGTTGAGCAGCCGCCGCTTGGCACAGAAGCCGAGTGGCCCGAGGAAGCGCCGCTGGCGATCGAGCCGGGGGCGGACCTCGTCGGCAAAATAGCGCAGATGGGTCTCGTAGGGATAGACCTGGCCAGCGATCGCTAAGGACACGCCGGCGCGCTTGGCTGCCTCCAGCGCGAGATGGATGCCTTTTTCGGGACAGATGCGGCTGAGCACCAGCGCGAAATTGCGCCGCGACCGGGGCTCGTTCAGCGCTTCGATGTCAACACCGTTTGGAATAGGCTTCGCAAGTCTCGATCCCGCCGGCGCCGTCCTGTGCTGCGCCTGCGAGACTGCATGCAGCCACAGGTCCTCGCGTGACGGCGCCAGCACTTCGGGCGGGTACCAGCCGAGCGGCAGGGGCAACGTCACCAGGGTTGGGCCGTCGGAAGGCAGATAGGCGTCGAAGTCAATCCCGTGGAGGTGAACGACGTCGATCGGCCAGCACGCGCGGGCGGCTGCTATCGCGTCGCGATGCGCTTGATGAGCACGGTCTTTCGCCGCCTCATCGAGCACACCCGCCTCGGCTGGTGTTTCCACCAGGACGCCGGCCGTGCTTGACCCTTGGCAGGCGACGACAACCGAACGGTGGCCTTTCTCGACCAGCGCACGATCCAGCGCCGAAAGCACCTGCTCGGCCCCGCCGACCGCATCCGGCCCGACGGGCGCGAGAGGGTAGGCGACATTGAGGACAGTCAGCGTCATCGTTGATCTGGGGCTTCACCATGCCGCCGACACGCGCTGCGTCGTCGCCATGTTGTCGCCGATCGCCGGAGCGTAGCGACGGATCATCGCCGCGCAGAACTCGGCAAATTCCTCGGGGATCTGGGGCGGGCTGGTGTGATGAGGTTGAAGACCGCGATGCTCCGGCGTGAAGCAGAAGGTGACGTTGACGTTGAAGCCGGCCAGCGCTTCCATCTGGCGGTCGAACCAGTCCAGCGCATTCGGCCGAAAACTGTCGGCCCAGGACAGGCCGGTGCGCAGGTGGGTGACACCCAGACGCTCCATCCAGGCAACAGCGTCGTCCAGCCGGTGATCCTCGTAATGGAACCACTGCACCAGGCCCATTTGCGGGGTGTGGCGCACGAATTCCTCGAGCGCCGGCTTGGGCGTGCCGTCCTCGCGAAGCAGGCCCATATAGAAGTGC
>NZ_RZRX01000184.1:0-13131 GCF_003997405.1 Mesorhizobium sp. M2A.F.Ca.ET.042.01.1.1 | reverse complement strand
TTCGCCGCCGCGGGCACGATCTTCGTCTATGCCACGACCGAGCCGCATGAGGCGCTGCTGCTGGGCGGCAACACGGCGACACTTTCGGAGGGCCGCGTCACCCAATTCGGACCGACCGTCGAGGTTTTCCGCAAGCCGGTCGACCTGGTGACGGCAAGGACCTTCGCCGACCCGCCGCTCAACACCATCGTGCTCTCCAAGAAGGGCGCGGATTTCCTGCTCGAAGGCGGCGTCAAGCTGCCGGTGCCGCCGGAACTCGCCGGCATTTCGGACGCCAGCTACACGATCGGCTTCCAGCCGCATCATTTGTCGCTGGAGCGGCCGAACGCCAGCGCGGTGCCGGTGCGGGCCAAGGTCACCATCACCGAGATCACCGGCTCGGAAAGCTTCGTCCATCTCGATTTCGCCGATGCGCGCTGGGTGATGCTGGCGCATGGCATCCTCGATTTTGAGACGGACGACGAGGTCGAGGTGTTCATCGACCCGCGCCACATCCTGGTGTTCGACCACAACGGCCGCGCCGTGACGGCGTCGAAGCTGGCGGCCTGAGGAGGATCAGATGGCGCGCATCGACGTCAACCATATCCGCCACTCCTATCTGCCCAATCCACGGAAGGATTCGGATTTCGCGCTGAAGGAAGTGCATCACATCTTCGAGGATGGCGGCGCCTATGCGCTGCTCGGGCCGTCGGGCTGCGGCAAGACCACCTTGCTCAACATCATTTCGGGATTGCTGCATCCCTCGCACGGCCAGCTTTTGTTCAACGGCCGGGACATCACCAATCTGTCCACGCAGGAGCGCAACATCGCGCAGGTGTTCCAGTTCCCAGTCATCTACGACACCATGACCGTCTACGACAATCTGGCCTTCCCGCTGCGCAACCGCCGCGTGCCGGAGGCGGACGTCGACCGCAAGGTGCGCGAGACGCTGGACATGATCGATCTCGCTTCGCTGGCGAAGAAGAAGGCGCGCGGGCTCACTGCCGACCAGAAGCAGAAGATATCGCTCGGTCGCGGCCTGGTGCGCTCGGACGTCAACGCCATCCTGTTCGACGAGCCGCTGACGGTGATCGACCCGCACATGAAATGGGTGCTGCGTTCGCAATTGAAGCATCTGCATCGCCGCTTCGGCTACACCATGGTCTATGTCACGCATGACCAGACCGAAGCGCTGACTTTCGCCGACCGCGTCGTGGTCATGTATGACGGCGAGATCGTGCAGATCGGCACGCCGGCCGAACTCTTCGAGCGGCCGCGCCACACTTTCGTCGGTTATTTCATCGGCTCGCCGGGCATGAACGTGCTGCCGGTCGCGCTGGAAGGCAGGACGGCGAAGCTCGGCGCGCAGCGCATCGAGCTGCCGGGCGTGCCCCAGACTGTTACCGGAAAGCCGGAAGCCGGCGCCGTCGAGCTCGGCATCCGTCCCGAATATGTGCGGCTCGGCCGCGAAGGCATGGCGGTGCAGGTCTCCAAGGTCGAGGACGTCGGCCGCCACAAGGTGGTGCGCGCCAACCTGGAAGGCAGGGAGATTGCCGCGGTGATCGGCGAGGACGACGAGGTGCCTGCCGAGCCGAAGGTCCGCTTCGATCCGGCCGGCATCAACATCTACGCCGATTCCTGGCGCGTCGAGATGGGGGCCTAGATGGACAAGACCTGGAACAACAAGGCCTGGTTCCTTGTCCTGCCGGTCCTGGTGCTGGTGGCCTTCTCGGCCGTCATCCCGCTGATGACCGTGGTCAATTATTCGGTGCAGGACACGTTCGGCAACAACGTCTTCTTTTGGGCCGGCACAGAATGGTTCGAGGAGTTGCTGCACTCCGACCGCTTCTGGGAAGCGATGGTGCGCAACCTGATCTTCTCCTTCATCATCCTGGCGATCGAGGTGCCGCTCGGCATCTTCATCGCGCTCAACATGCCGAAGAAGGGTTGGGGCGTGCCGGTCTGCCTGGTGCTGATGGCGCTGCCGCTGCTGGTGCCGTGGAACGTCGTCGGCACGATCTGGCAGGTGTTCGGCCGCAACGACATCGGCCTGCTCGGCTATTACGTCAATGCGCTGGGCTTCAACTACAATTATGTCCAGGACCCGTTCGACGCCTGGGTCACGGTCATCATCATGGATGTCTGGCACTGGACGAGCCTTGTCGTGCTGCTCTGCTATGCCGGCCTGGTCTCCATTCCGGATGCCTTCTATCAGGCGGCCAAGATCGACGGCGCCTCGCGCTGGGCGGTGTTCCGCTACATCCAGCTGCCGAAGATGCAGCGCGTGCTTTTGATCGCCGTGCTGCTGCGCTTCATGGACTCGTTCATGATCTACACCGAGCCCTTCGTCGTCACGGGCGGCGGTCCCGGCAATTCGACGACCTTCCTGTCGATCGACCTCGTCAAGACGGCGCTCGGCCAGTTCGACCTCGGACCGGCAGCGGCGATGTCGCTGGTCTACTTCCTGATCATCCTGTTGTTGTCGTGGGTGTTCTACACCGTGATGACCAATTACGACGCGGAGCGCTGACAGATGACAGGCGCCAACGAGACGACACGCGTGAGCGAAACGGCGATCACCGAAGTCGGCAGCACGCTGTCGCAGGACGAGGTGGCGAAGCTGATGCGCCGCCGCGGCGAGGAATCGCGCTGGTGGTGGATCGTGCCGACGCTCTACATCATCGTGCTGCTCCTGCCGATCTACTGGCTCATCAATATGAGCTTCAAGACCAACCAGGAGATCGTGTCGTCGCTGACGCTCTTTCCGCACGAGCCGACGCTGCGCAATTACAGGATCATCTTCACCGACGCGTCCTGGTACTCGGGCTACATCAATTCGATCACCTATGTGGTGATGAACATGGTGATATCGGTGGCGGTGGCGCTGCCGGCCGCCTATGCCTTCTCGCGCTACCGCTTCCTCGGCGACAAGCATTTGTTCTTCTGGCTTCTCACCAACCGCATGGCGCCGCCGGCGGTGTTCGCGCTGCCGTTCTTCCAGCTCTATTCGGCCTTCGGTCTCATCGACACCCATATCGCGGTGGCGCTGGCGCATTGCCTGTTCAACGTGCCGCTGGCGGTGTGGATCCTCGAAGGCTTCATGTCCGGTGTGCCGAAGGAGATCGACGAGACCGCCTATATCGACGGCTATTCCTTTCCGCGCTTCTTCGTGAAGATCTTCATGCCGCTGATCGCGAGCGGCATCGGCGTCGCCTGCTTCTTCTGCTTCATGTTCTCATGGGTGGAGCTGCTGATCGCGCGCACGCTGACGACAACCGACGCCAAGCCGATCGCTGCCACCATGACACGCACCGTCTCGGCCGCCGGCATGGACTGGGGACTACTCGCCGCCGCCGGCGTGCTGACGCTGATCCCCGGCGCGCTCGTGATCTGGTTCGTGCGAAATTATATCGCCAAGGGCTTCGCCTTGGGGAGGGTCTAAGCCATGAATCTCGACTTCTCCTGGATGGCGTGGACGTGGCCGACAGCCGCCTTCTTCGTCGTCATTGCGCTGATGCTCTGCGGCATGGGCTTTTGGGAATATGTCTCGCCCGGCGGCAATCCGCGCGTCGGCCTGCTGCGCTTCGAGACGACGCGCGGCGACCGCCTCTTCGTTTCGCTGCTCGGCAGCGCCTTCATCCATCTCGCTTGGCTGGGTCTGGTTGGACCCAACCTGTGGTGGGCTCTCGCTCTCTCCGTGGTCTACGCCATTGGCGTGTTCCGATACGTATAGAGGGGGAAAAAGTCGGAGCGGCCGCGTGCTGGCGGCCGCCCCGGATCGCACTTCACAACTTAAGACTGGAGGAGACACATGCGACGGCAATTTCTAACATCAACGACCGCCCTTGTCCTATTGCTGGGCGCGGGCCACGCCTATGCCGGAATGGATGAGGCAAAAGCCTTTCTCGACAAGGAGATAGGCCCCCTGTCGACGCTTTCGCGCGCCGATCAGGAAAAGGAAATGCAGTGGTTCATCGACGCCGCCAAGCCGTTCGCCGGCATGGAAATCAAGGTCGTGTCGGAAACGCTGACCACGCACCAGTATGAATCCCAGGTGCTTGCGCCGGCCTTCACCGCCATCACCGGCATCAAGGTCACGCATGACGTCATCCAGGAAGGCGATGTCGTCGAGAAGATCCAGACCCAGATGCAGACCGGGCAGAACCTCTATGACGGCTGGGTCAACGACTCGGACCTCATCGGCACGCACTGGCGCTATCAGCAGGCGCGCAACCTGACCGACTGGATGGCCGGCGAGGGCAAGGACGTCACCGATCCGATGCTCGACGTCGACGACTTCATCGGCAAGTCGTTCACCACCGCGCCGGACGGCAAGCTCTACCAGCTGCCCGACCAGCAGTTCGCCAACCTCTACTGGTTCCGCTACGACTGGTTCAACGACGAGAAGAACAAGGCCGACTTCAAGGCCAAGTATGGCTACGACCTCGGCGTGCCGGTCAACTGGTCGGCCTATGAGGACATCGCTCAGTTCTTCACCGGCCGCGAGATCGACGGCAAGAAAGTCTATGGCCATATGGACTACGGCAAGAAGGACCCGTCGCTCGGCTGGCGCTTCACCGATGCGTGGCTCTCCATGGCCGGCAACGGCGACAAGGGCATCCCGAACGGCAAGCCGGTCGACGAATGGGGCATCAAGGTCGACGAGAATTCGCGTCCTGTCGGATCGTGCTCCGCACGCGGCGGCGACACGAACGCCCCGGCCTCGGTCTATGCCATCCAGAAATATCTCGACTGGCTGAAGGCCTACGCGCCGCCGGAAGCGCAGGGCATGACCTTCTCCGAATCGGGCCCGGTCCCCTCGCAGGGCAACATCGCCCAGCAGATCTTCTGGTACACGGCCTTCACCGCCGACATGGCCAAGCCCGGCCTACCGGTCGTGAACGATGACGGCACGCCGAAATGGCGCGTCGCGCCGTCGCCGCATGGCGTCTATTGGAAGGACGGCATGAAGCTCGGCTACCAGGACGCTGGTTCGTGGACATTGCTGAAGTCGACCCCGACCGACCGCGCCAAGGCCGCCTGGCTCTACGCGCAGTTCGTGGTGTCGAAGACGGTCGACGTGAAGAAGAGCCAGGTCGGCCTGACCTTCATCCGTGACTCCACCATCCACGACAAGAGCTTCACCGAGCGGGCGCCGAAGCTCGGCGGCCTGATCGAGTTCTACCGCTCGCCGGCGCGCGTGCAGTGGACCCCGACCGGCACCAACGTGCCGGACTATCCGAAGCTGGCGCAGCTCTGGTGGCAGAACATCGGCGATGCGTCGTCCGGTGCGAAGACCCCGCAGGAAGCGATGGATTCGCTCTGCGCCGACCAGGAGAAGGTGCTCTCCCGTCTCGAGAAATCCGGCGTCCAGGGCGATATTGGACCGAAGATGGCCGAAGAGCACGATCTCGAATACTGGAACAAGGATGCCGTCTCGAAGGGCAACCTTGCGCCGCAGCTCAAGGTCGAGAACGAGAAGGACAAGCCAATCACCGTCAACTACGACGAGCTGGTGAAGAGCTGGCAGAAGTAACTGCATGACGTGGGCGCATTTGCCCGCGTAAGAAATGCAGGGGAGGCGGCTTGGCCGTCTCCCCTGTTGCATGAGTAGTGGAGGGAACGGAATGAGCGGTTTTGTGCTGGCGATCGACCAGGGAACGACCTCGACCCGAGCGATCCTGTTCGACGACAAGATGAAGGTCGCGGGCACCGGCCAGCAGGAATTCGCGCAGCATTATCCGGCCTCCGGCTGGGTCGAACATGACCCGGAAGTTATCTGGGCAAGCGTTCTCGCCACGGTGAAGTCGGCGCTTAAGTCCGCCGGCCGTGCCGCTTCGGATGTGGCCGCGATCGGCATCACCAATCAGCGCGAGACGGTCGTGATCTGGGATAAGGCGACCGGCAAGCCGATCCACAATGCCATTGTCTGGCAGGACCGCCGCACCGCGCCGCTCTGCCAGAAATTGAAGAAGCAGGGGCTGGAGAAGAAATTCACGAAAAAGACTGGGCTGCTGCTCGATCCCTATTTCTCCGGCACCAAGATCGCCTGGATGCTGGACAAGGTGAAAGGAGCCAGGAAGCGCGCCGAGAAGGGCGAACTGCTCGCCGGCACGATCGACAGTTTCCTGATCTGGCGGCTGACCGGCGGCAAGATGCACGCGACCGACGCCACCAATGCCTCGCGCACGCTGGTCTACAACATCGAGACGAATGTCTGGGACGAAGAGCTGCTCTCGATCCTGAACATACCGGCAGAGATCCTGCCTCAGGTGAAGGACTGCGCCGACGACTTCGGCGTCACCGAGAAGAGCCTGTTCGGCGCCGAGATGCGCATCCTCGGCGTTGCCGGCGACCAGCATGCGGCGACCATCGGCCAGGCCTGTTTCGAGCCGGGCATGATGAAATCCACTTACGGCACCGGCTGCTTCGCGCTGCTCAACACCGGTGCCGACCTTGTGCGCTCGAGGAACCGGCTTCTGACCACGATCGCCTACCGGTTGAACGGCAAGACCACCTATGCGCTGGAAGGTTCGATCTTCATCGCGGGCGCCGCCGTGCAGTGGCTGCGTGACGGCATCAAGGTGATCGGCAAGGCCGAGCAAAGCGGCGCGCTGGCGGCGACCGCCGATCCGGCGCAAGCCGTCTATCTGGTTCCGGCCTTTGTCGGCCTTGGCGCGCCGCACTGGGACGCGGAGGCGCGCGGCGCGATCTTCGGCCTGACGCGCAATTCAGGCCCGGCCGAGTTCGCGCGCGCGGCGCTCGAATCGGTCGCGTTCCAGACGCGCGACCTGCTCGACGCCATGCGCAAGGACTGGAAAGGCGCGTCGGCCAAGACGGTGCTTCGCGTCGACGGCGGCATGGTGGCATCCGACTGGACCATGCAGCGGCTGGCCGACATTCTCGACGCGCCGGTCGACCGCCCGACCATCCTGGAGACGACTGCCCTGGGCGCGGCGTGGCTTGCCGGGTCGAAAGCGGGTGTCTGGCCGAAGGCAAAGGAATTCGCGAGGAGTTGGGCGCTGGAACGGCGCTTCAAGCCGGAGATGGATGCCGCATCGCGCGCGGCGAAGCTCGCCGGATGGCGCGATGCGGTGCGCAGGACGCTAAGCGCGAGATAGCGATTTATACGGGACCGGGCGAGGGGAAATGCAGCCGGATTGGTATCCTGCATGGCGCGATGAGGCCTTTGAACAGCTCACCGCCAAGAACGCACGCCTGGCGAAGGATTTCCGCCTCGGCAACTGGTCGCGTTACGACTACGACTTGACGGCCGGAAAGCTAGTGTTTTCCGACCAGAGCGGCGTCAAGGTCGTTTCGGAAATCCAGATTGCGGGCTCCACCAGCGCCAAGGCCGGCAATTGGCTCTGGGCCTGGGCCAATTCGAATTGGCCTCCGGAATTCATAACTGACGCCCAGTCAGCCCGATCTTTCGGCAAGAAGCATGGCATCAGCGAGCTAACTAGAGACTATGTGACGAACGAAGATCTCAACGCACTCGGCTGGGAATTGACCTCAGTAGTGACTCGGATTTGCAACGCCTGCGGAGCCTATCGCTGTCCTCCTGATGACGGCGTAGGACTTTATCTGATCCTCAAGACCATTAGCTGGGCAAGCTGACCCGTGGGGCGCACTCAGTTCTTGAAATCCGGTTGAATGACAACGAGAAAGCCCGCGCCTTGCAGCGCGGGCTCAATTAACGACCCTGGACACTGACTGGAGGCCGTCAGTAGGGCGAGACGCACTGCCGTCGCGGGCCGTTGTTGGGCTGGAATGTGTTGTCCGAGGCGCGATACGAGCGGTAGCGGTCATAGCACCACTGCACATGCGCATCGCCGCGATAGACACGATTGTTCTCGCTGTTGACGATGGCGCCGGTGATCAATGCGCCGGTGGCGAAAGCGGCCAGCGGGAACCAGTAGTCGCCATGCCGGCGATAGCCGTGGCGATATTCGCGATAGCCGCGATGGCCGTTCCAGTAGACAGCGTCACCACGACGCGAGAAATCCCGGTTGAAGCCGCGGTGCCTTCTCCAATCCCGATACTGCACGGTCTGGACATCCGACAGGGCCTGGGGTTGCGGCACATAAGCTGGCTGAGCGTTGACCGGCACCATCTCCGCCGCGATGAACGACGCCGAGAGAGCGGTTGCCAGCAGGCCCGATGCGATCTTGTTCATTACTCTTCTCCTCGAGGTTGATCGACGTCCCTGCTGCGAAACGGGTCCGGGTTGCAAATTGTTCCCCTTTCAATCTCAACCCGCTGTTGTGGAGCTTTCTGACGCAATGCAGACCCGGATCATTGGCGCAGGCATCGAAAACCGCTCGCAACCAACCTCTCGGCGTCCGTTCGAACCCGTTCAAAAATCCGCCTTGGACGCCCGTCTTTTTCCGGTTGACCGGTCGCGGCACTCTCCCTATGTTCCGCGCAATTTCGAGGGCGGCGTTTCGAGCCCGCGGGAGCGCGTAGCTCAGCCGGTAGAGCAACTGACTTTTAATCAGTAGGTCATGGGTTCGAATCCCATCGCGCTCACCAAATTTGACCGTCCAAGATCGACCTGCCTCATGCTTCATAATTGACGATCGGAGCAGGGCCATTGTCCGCGTTGCCGATAAGGAACAAAAAGCCATGCTCGGCTGTTTCTTTGCCGAAGGGACCGCAAATCGGGATGCGGATACAGTGGACGTACTGAACTTGGAACTGGCCAGGGCCAGACAGCGCGTCGTGCGCGCGGAGATTTCGCTCAATCACGCAAAACAACTGCTGGACGAGGAATGCGGCGTCGGGATCAATCTTGTGCTGTGCGACCGCATAAGGTCGGAACAGCAGCGGGTCGCGGAGGCCAGGAAGCGACTGGTGAAGATCGCTTCGACTGCCTCAGCCTGACGGTGTGACTTCCCCAAGACAAACGTGATCTTGCCACATTGCCTTGTTCCTCGACAGGGTCATGGTTAAACTCGCGCCTCCGAGGGAGGCTCCAGGATGGCACTTGACCTTTCGGTAGAGACCATGGCCCGTAAAGCGGCGACGCCGCCCGGCAAATATCTCTTCGGCCCTGTCGCCGATTTCCTCATGCTCGGCGGCACCGCTTTTTTTATCCTGCCGGTTCTGTTCCTCGTGCCGCGCGAATATGAAGGTCCGCTGGCCGCGACGATGGTCGTCGTGGCCTATCTGGTGAACTATCCGCATTTCGCCCATTCCTACCAGATCTTCTATCGCAATTTCGGCCGCAAGGCGCGTGGCGAGGGATACGACAGGAGCCTGCAGCTTCGCTACATTTTCGCCGGCGTCATCGTTCCGGTGATCATGGCTCTGTTTTTCGCTTATGGCGCGGCGACGTCGAACACGCGGCTGCTCGGCTTAGCGGCCAATGCGATGTTCTTCTTCGTCGGCTGGCATTACGTCAAGCAAGGCTACGGCATGCTGATGGTCGATGCCGTGCTGAAGCGCAAATTCTTCGACGAGCGGGACAAGAAGATCCTGCTCGTCAACAGCTACGCGGTGTGGATCCTGGCATGGCTGCAGACGAATACGGCGGTGACGCAGGGGCAGTATTACGGCCTTCAATATTACACCTTCGCGGCACCCTCCTGGATCACCGACATTGCGGTGCTGGCGGCCGTCGGATCGACGGCGGCCACGCTTCTGATGCTGGTCAGGCGTTGGCGAAAGAATGGCGGCCTGCCGTATAACGGCATAGTGGCTTATGTCGCCTCGCTCTATCTCTGGATCCTGATTGCCAGGATAAACCCGCTCTGGCTGCTGGTGGTGCCGGCGCTGCACTCGCTGCAATATCTGGCCGTGGTGTGGCGCTACCAGACCAATGTCGAGCGAGACGTCTCGGATGCCGCGAGCGATCCGGAGCCGAGAATCCTATCGGTGCTCGGGCCTCGCTACAGGTTGCGGGTCCTCGGATTCATCATCGGCGGCGGCGCGCTCGGCTATCTCGGCTTCTGGCTTATCCCGTTCGTGCTGACCGCCCTGGTCCCCTATGACAAACAGGTCCTCGGTTCCTCGCTGTTCTTCTTCATCGTGCTGATCTTCATCAACGTGCACCACTATTTCCTCGACAATGTGATGTGGCGCCGCGGCAATCCGGAAGTGTCGAAATATCTGTTTCGATAAGGAAGTTGGCTCTGCCCCGTGTGACAAGTCATGCGATGAGCGACACATTCCCGCCGGCGTGACGCTCCAACCGTCCGGCAAGGTCGAGCTCCAGCAGCACCATTGATATCTGCGCCGCGCTCATACCCGTGTGGCGGATGATGTCATCCACCGCGACCGGCGTGGGTCCCAGCGCCTCCAGCACATCGGCGCGGTCGTTTTCACCGGGCGGCGGCAGGGCCGAGATGTCGGGCGCCTCGGCAAGCGGCGCGGTTCTTGGAGGGCGGGTGCCGGCAAGCGGCGCCAGCGCGCCGAGCACGTCGGCGGCTTCGGTGACAAGCGTGACGCCGTCCTTGAGCAGGGCGTTGCAGCCGGCGGCGCGCGGGTCGAGCGGCGAGCCCGGCACGGCAAAGACCAGCCGGCCCATTTCATTGGCGAGGCGAGCGCTGATCAGCGAACCGGAACGCTGCGCGGCTTCGACCACCACCAGGCCGAGCGCCATGCCGGCGACAAGGCGGTTGCGGCGCGGGAAATCCTGCGAGCGCGGCTGCCAGCCGAACGGCATTTCCGAAACGATGGCACCACCGCGATCGGCGATCTCGTCGCACAGGCCGGCATTCTCGGGCGGGTAGGGGACATCGAGCCCGCCGGCCAGAACGCCGATGGTTCCGGTCGAAACGCTGCCTTTGTGCGCGGCCGTATCGATGCCGCGCGCCAGGCCGGAAACGATGGCGTAGCCTTCGCGGCCGAGGTCGGCCGACAGCATGCGCGCCATCTTGATGCCGGCCAGCGACGCGTTGCGGGCGCCGACAATCGCCACTGCCGGCATGCGGAAGACCGCGCCTTCGCCTTTCACCGCGAGCAGCGGCGGCGGATTGTCCAAGGTCTTCAGCAAGAGCGGATAATCGGCCTCGCCAATGCCGACGAAGCGCGCGCCGGCGCGCCGGGCGGCGTCCAGCTCGGCTTCCGCCTCGGCGACGGAAGGGATGCGGACGATACGATTGGCGCCGCCGGAGATCATCAATTCGGGCAGCATCTCGAGTGCTGCTTCGGCCGAGCCGAAGCGGTTGATCAGCTCGCGAAACGAAGCCGGACCGACATTGGGCGTGCGGATCAGCCGAAGCCAGGCAAGCCGCTGCCGGTCGCTGAGGCGCGGGCCGGCGGCCGGTGCGCTCATCCCTTCGCCCCGATCTTGCCTTCGGTGCCGGCCAGCAGCCGCGAGATATTGGCATGGTGCTTGGCAATCACGATCAGGCTCATCACGGCGAACAGGCCGGCGATCTGCGGCGTGCTGATGAAATAGAGCGCGATCGGCACGATGACCGCCGCCGCCAGCGCGGCCAGAGAGGAGTATCGAAACAGGAAGGCCATGGCGAGCCAGACGACGGCGAAGACGAGCATGCCCTGCCAGGCAAGGCCGAGCAGCACGCCGAGATAGGTGGCGACGCCCTTGCCGCCTTTGAAGCCGAGCCAGACCGGGAAGAGATGGCCGAGGAAGGCGGCAAAGCCGGCGAGAAGTCCGAAGTCCGGCGAAAAATGCCCGGCTATGAGGGCGGCGGCAGTGCCTTTCAGCGCGTCGAGCAGCAGCGTGGCGGCCGCGAGCCCCTTATTGCCTGTCCTCAGCACATTGGTCGCGCCGATATTGCCGGAACCGATGTTGCGGACGTCGCCGAGACCGGCCGCGCGAGTGATCAGGAGCCCGAACGGTATCGAGCCGAGCAGATAGCCGAAGACGAGCGCGATCGCGTAACCCATCGTTTCCCCCATATTCTTTCGTCCGGGCTCTCGCCTTTTGATTGATACAATGTGCTTTATGCAACCCTGGTTTGCAATAGCTGGCGCTGCTCGGGTATCAGTCGGCCATAATGGTAGAGTCGGGAGGGTTCGCCAAGCAACTCCGTGCCTGGCAGATTTGGTCAATGCGTGGGACGGTCTATGCGGAAAACACCGTGCGGCCCGCGACCACGGTCCGCAGGACCTTGCCCTGCAGCCGCGCGCCTTCGAAACAGGTGTTCTTCGAGCGCGAGCGCAGGCCGCTTTCGCTGACGATCCACGGCTCGTCGAGATCGACGACCGCGAGATCGGCCGGCGCGCCCGGCTGCAGCGTGCCGCCCGGTAGGCCGAACAGTCTTGCCGGCGCCGTGGACAGCGTCTCGATCAGCCTGAGCAGCGGCACGTCGCCATTGTGGTAGAGCCGAAGTGCTGCGCCAAGCAGCGTCTCCAGTCCGATGGCGCCGGCGGCCGCGTCGGCGAAGGGCAGGCGCTTGGTGTCCACGTCCTGCGGGTCGTGCGAGGAAACGATGATGTCGATCGTGCCGTCCTTGATCGCCTCGATCATCGCCAGCCGGTCGTCCTCGGCGCGCAGGGGCGGGGTCAGCCGGAAGAAGGTGCGGTATTCGCCGACATCGTTCTCGTTGAGCGACAGATTGTGGATGGCCACACCCGCCGTGACATTGGCGCCGTCGGTCTTGGCCCGGTTCACAGCGCCGGCCGCCATCGCCGACGAGATCTTTGCCGCGTGATAGGCGCCGCCGGTCAGCCGAGCCAGCGCCAGGTCGCGTTCGAGCGGGATGAGCTCGGCCTCGCGCGGAATGCCCGACAGGCCGAGCCAGCTCGCATAGAGCCCTTCGTTCATGACGCCGGACGAGGCGAGGTCGGCATCCTGCGTCTCATGCGCGATCACGCCGCCGAAATCGCGGGCATAGGTCAGCGCGCGGCGCATCACCAGCGCGTTGGCGATGGTGTGGCGCCCGTCGGTGTAGGCGACGGCGCCGGCCTCGCGCAGCAGGCCGAATTCGGTCATCTCGCGGCCCTCGAGGCCCTTGGTGATCGCGGCCGCCGGGAAGATGTTGACGCTTGCGGTGTCGCGTGCGGTGCGCAGCACGAATTCGACCAGCGCCACATTGTCGATCACAGGATCGGTGTCGGGCATCATGACGATGGAGGTGACGCCGCCGGCCGCCGCAGCCACGCTTGCCGAGGCGATGGTCTCACGATGCTCGCCGCCGGGTTCGCCGATGAAGACGCGCGCGTCGACAAGGCCTGGAA
>NZ_RZRX01000183.1:0-13163 GCF_003997405.1 Mesorhizobium sp. M2A.F.Ca.ET.042.01.1.1 | reverse complement strand
GCCGAATTGCAGGACGCGCTGGTCGAGACCTGGGATGCGCTGGGCATCCCCTATGCCGGCTCAGGCCGTCCCGCCGTCGCCAAGACCGACCGGATCATTCCGCTGCTGGTGAACAAGGCAGGCGGCTGAAATCCGGGACGTTGAACTTGTCCGGAGCGATGCGCCGTTCCCAGCAAGGGAGAACCAAAACAGTCGAAGGATAACGAGGATGACACACGCAGTTTCACACACTTCGATCACACATGCCGCCGAGCAGGCGCAGCAATGGGTGAACGAGCTTGCCAGGGACCTGGACTGGAACGAGCAGAGCGCGTTCCGCCTGCTGAAGGCGGTCCTGCATACCTTGCGCGACTGGCTTTCGCCGGAGGAAATGGCCGACCTGTCGGCCCAGTTGCCGACGCTGATCAGAGGCATCTATTTCGAAGGGTGGAACCCGGCCGAACCGACGTGGGAACGCAAGAAGAGCGACTTCGTCATTTGCGTCCGCAACAGCTTTGGCTACGAGCCGGAGATCGATACCGACAAGGCGATCGGAGCGGTGTTCAGGCTTCTCGACCGCCATATTTCGCACGGTGAGATCGTCCAGGTCCGAAACTCGATGAAGAAGTCACTGCGCCACCTGTGGCCGGAGGAATGACGATGTTTCGCGATCGCCAGGAGGCGGGGCAGAAGCTCGGAGCATCGCTGGACCAGCTTCAGCTGAAGGACCCGATAGTGCTCGCCTTGCCACGAGGCGGCGTCCCTGTGGCCGCCGAGATAGCCAAGGCCCTCAAGGCGCCGCTGGACCTGGTGATCGTTCGAAAGGTCGGAGCGCCGGGCAATCCGGAACTGGCCGTGGCCGCCATCGTGGACGGCGAGCCTCCCGACGTCGTTCTCAACCGGGAAATCGTGGAGGCATACGCCCTCGATGACGGCGCGCTTCGTGTCCTGATCGCGCAGGAGCGCCCCGAACTGGAACGGCGACGGGCGGTATATCGTGGGAAAGACCTGCCCCTGTCGGTGACGGGCAAAACGGTGATCCTCGTTGACGACGGGGCAGCGACCGGAACGACGATGAAGGTCGCCATTCGCGCGTTGAAGCGACGTTCGCCGCGAAAGATCATCGTCGCGCTTCCCGTGGCGCCGGTGGACACCGCGGACGAGCTTGCCCAGGAAGCGGATTTGATCTGCCTCAATCAGCCTGCACGTTTTCGGGCGCTGAGCTATTACTACGGCAACTTCCCGCAGCTCTCCGACAACGAAGTTCTGGAGATCATGGCCCTCGCCCGCATGAATGCCGGCGAAAGAAGGCGCTCCGGCCAGCACACCGCGAAAAGATCGCGGCGCGAGACCGGCAGCTAGGAGTCCCGCCGATGCAGATCCGCGCACTGTCCACTCTGGAATGCACCAAACTGCTGACGGCCAATCGCATCGGCCGGCTGGCCTGTGCGAAGGACGGGCGGCCCTACATTGTTCCGTTCCATTACGCGCATGCGGACAACCACCTCTATGCCTTCTCGATGCCGGGCAAGAAGATCGACTGGATGCGCGCCAATCCTCTCGTGTCCGTGCAGGTCGACGCCCCCGGCACGGGTCACGGTTGGAAAAGCGTCATCGTCACCGGCCGTTATGAGGAACTCCCCGATCGGATCGGACACGAGGCGCAGCGTGACCATGCATGGTTGATGCTGAGCAAGCACTTCGACTGGTGGGAGCCGGGCGCGCTCAAGCCGGCCGCTGCCTCGGATTTGGAGCATCTGCCCCACGTGTTCTTCCGCGTCTCCATCGCCGAAGTTGCGGGCCGCGAAGCGTTGGAGAGCTAGCCTTACATGGCGAGGCCATGCGGAAGCCGCGCCAAGCCGACCGCTGGCCGAAGCGGCTGGCAGCGTATGCCGCCAATCTGAGGTAGCCGCCATGGACACGCTCATTGCCCGGCTCGGGGTCGCCCTGGCAATAGGCCTGCTCGTCGGGCTGGAACGCGGCTGGAGAGAGCGCGATGCGCCCGACCGCAGCCGGACAGCCGGCATTCGCACCTTCGGCATCGCCGGGCTTCTCGGCGGCCTGGTTGCGGCATTGGCCGAAGCGCTCAACGCAATTTCGGTGTTGGTTGCAGGCTTCCTTGCCTTCGCTGGCATTTTCGCCTGGTACAAGGCACGCGAAGCCGCGCATGACGAGGATTTCAGCGTCACAACCGTTATCGCGGGCCTGGCCGTCTTTACGCTTGGCGCACTCTGCGTGGCGGGCGATTTTCGCGTTGCCGCCGCGGGAGGCGCAGCGCTCGCGGCGCTCCTCGCCAGCCGCGAAATCCTGCATGGGCTTCTGAAACGTCTGACCTGGATCGAGCTTCGCTCGGCACTGGTCCTGGCGGTGATGACCGCCATAATCCTGCCCCTGCTGCCGGACCGTCCATTTGACCCATGGGGCGGCTTCAACCCGCGGGAGATCTGGCTCCTGACGGTGCTGATGGCCTCGATTTCCTTCGCTGGTTATGTCGCGGCGCGCGTCCTCGGAAACGCCCGCGGTCTTATTGTGAGCGCGCTCGCCGGCGCCGTGGTCTCATCGACCGCCGTCACCCTGGCACTGGCCCGCACGGCCAATCGGTCGGACAATTCCTTGTCCTTCGCCGGCGCGGCTTCGCTGGCCGCTATGATCTCAATCTTGCGTGTCTGCCTCGTGGTTCTGATACTGGCGCCGCCGGTGACCGCCTTCATCGCCATACCCGCGCTAGCAGCCGCGCTGACACTCGGCGTCTGCGGAACGATTGCGCTGGCAATTCGCGGCAGCAAGCCGGAGAACTCCGGCGCAACGCGCAATCCGTTCGAACTGGTACCGTTGCTGATCTTTGCGCTGCTGTTCGCGGGCGCCTCGACAGCGAGCGCCGCGTTGGCGTTCCAATTCAAGGAACAAGGCCTGCTGGCGAGTTCCGCGATCGCGGGCGCGTTTGACGTCGACGCTTCGGTGCTCAGCGCCATACGGCTGGTCAAGCAGTCGATGCCGATCGAAACCGTTGGACATGCGGTGCTGACGGCGCTGATGGCGAACGCAATCGGACGCCTGTTCCTGGCCGTATTCGCGGGTCCGGTGAGATTCTGGTTGCCCCTGGCCGGCATGACCTTGACCGCCGCTGCCGCGGGCTACGGGGCCATGCTGCTTCAGTAGGGTTGTCGCGGCCGTGACGCTCGCGCTGGGATCATTCTGATTTGACCCGTATCAAAGCTGCCGGCCCGCTTTCCTGTTGAATGGCCCCCATCATTGCAAAGGTGGGAGGGCCTCATGGCCACAACAGACATCAACGTCCCTATCCGGGAAAAAGTCGCGACCCCGGCTTCGGCGAAGCTCCGGCTGGGGTCGCTGACCGCGCTCGTGATCGGCTCCATGGTCGGCTCGGGCGTCTTCAGCCTGCCGCAGAATATGGCGGCGGGCGCCGGTCCGCTCGCGATCCTGATCGGTTGGGCCATCACGGCGGTCGGCATGCTTGCGCTGGTGTTTGTCTACCAGTCGCTGGCGGTGCGCCGTCCCGACCTCGACGCCGGCCCCTATGCCTATGCCAAGGCCGGCTTCGGTCCGTTCGTAGGCTTCAACAGCGCCTGGGGCTATTGGATCAGCGCATGGGTCGGCAACGTCTCCTACGCGGTGATCGTTTTCAGCGCACTGTCCTATTTCTTCCCCGCCTTCGGTGACGGAAACACGTGGCAGGCGGTGCTCGGGGCATCGATCCTGCTGTGGCTCATCCACGTTCTGATCCTTGCGGGCATCCGTCAGGCGGCGGTCGTCAACACCATAGTGACCGTGGCCAAGATCGCACCTGTCGTCCTGTTCGTCGGGATCGTGGCCGTCGCGTTCAAGCTCAATGTCTGGACACTCGACTTCACCGGGCTCGGCAACGCCTCGCTCGGCACCATCGCCGCCCAGGTCAAGAGCACGATGCTGGTGACGCTGTGGGTGTTCATCGGCATCGAAGGCGCCAGCGTCTTCTCCGCCCGGGCGGAGCGCCGCAAGGACATTGCGACGGCAACTGTGCTCGGCTTCTTCACCTGCCTCGCGCTCTATGCGCTGGTCTCGCTGCTTTCGCTCGGCATCCTGAGCCAGCCCGAACTTGCCGCCCTGAAGAACCCGTCGATGGCGGGCGTGCTGGAGGCGGTTGTCGGACCCTGGGGCGCCGTGCTCATCAATCTCGCGCTCGTCATCTCGGTCATCGGCGCCTTCCTGAGCTGGACGCTGCTTGCGGCGGAGGTTCCGCATGTCGCCGGAAAGGACGGGACCCTCCCGAAGTTCTTCGGCCGGGAAAGCGAGCGCGGCGTTCCCTCGACGTCGCTGCTGATCACCAACCTGCTCGTCCAGGCCTTCCTGGTGATCACGCTCTTTGCCCAGAGCACCTACCAGGCGCTCTTCTACATCGCTTCGACGGCGATCCTCGTGCCTTACATTTTCTCCGGAGCCTTCGCCGCGAAACTGGCATTGACCGGAGAAAGCTACGAAGGCGGCGAAGGGCGCACCGGACCGCTCGTCGCCGGCGTGCTGGCAACGATCTACGGGCTGTGGCTCGTCTATGCGGCTGGGCCCGCATACCTGTTCATGTGCGCGATCCTCTATGCCCCGGGCATCATCTTCTACGTATGGGCTCGCCGTGAGGGCAACCAGCGTGTCTTCCACCCGGTGGAAGCCATCATCGCAATCGCGCTCGTCGCAGTTGCAATCCTTGCCGTCTACGAGATGTGGACCGGCGCCGTCAGCGCGCTTTGAGAGGTCATGCAATGACCAATCTGGGAGTGCATTCGGAGGTCGGCCGCCTGCGCGAGGTCATGGTCCACAGGCCGGATCTCAGCCTGCGCAGGCTAACGCCGGACAACTGCAAGGCGCTGCTGTTCGACGACGTGCTCTGGGTGAAGCGGGCGCGCCAGGAACACGACGTCTTCGTCGACGCGTTGTGCGAGCGCGGCGTGGTGGTGCATTCGTTCGGCGAGCTGCTTGCCGAGACAATGGCCATCGGCAAGGCCCGCGACTGGCTTCTCGACCGCCGGGTGCATGCCGGCGTGGTCGGCCTCGACATGGTCGACGAGATGCGTGGCTGGCTGAACGAAATGTCGGCCGGCCTTTTGGCAACCTGTCTCGTCGGCGGCATTGCGCGTGCCGAACTGCCGTTCGAGCCCAAGGGGCTGACCGGAAGGACGCTCGCGCTGCAGGACTTCGTGCTGCCGCCGCTTCCCAACCAGCTATTCACCCGTGACAGCTCCTGCTGGATCTACCGCTCCGTGTCGGCCAACCCGATGTATTGGCCGGCCAGACGGCCGGAGGCGGCCAATGTCGAGGCTGTCTATCGCTTCCATCCAAGGTTCCGTGACAGCGGCATCCCGTTCGTCTCGCCCCAGGCCGGAACGGGCGTCAGCCTCGAAGGCGGCGACGTCATGCCTGTCGGCGGAGGCGTCGTTCTGGTCGGCATGGGCGAGCGCACCACGCCGCAAGCGGTCGGCGATCTTGCGCGAAGTCTGTTCGCCGCCGGAGAGGCCACGCGCGTGATTGCGGCTCTGATGCCGCGCGACCGTTCCTTCATGCATCTCGACACCGTCTTCACCTTCTGCGACCGGGACCTCGCGACCATGTATCCGCCCGTGGTCGAAAGGCTGCGCACCTTCTCGATCCGGCCGGGAGACGGCGATGCGGCGGTCGAGGTCAGGGAGGAGAAGGAGCCCTTCATATCAGTCGTCGCGGAGGCTCTCGGGCTGAAATCGCTGCGGATCATCGCCACTGGCGGCGACCGCTACGAGGCCGAGCGCGAGCAGTGGGACGACGGCAACAACGTCGTCGCCGTCGAGCCGGGCATCGTCATCGGCTACGACCGCAACGTCTACACCAACACGCTTCTGCGCCGGGCGGGAGTCGAGGTGATCACCGTCGAGGGTGCCGAGCTCAGCCGCGGCCGCGGCGGCGGCCATTGCATGACCTGCCCCATCGCCCGAGACCCGCTCTGAAAGGATCCCAAATGTCGATCAACCTTCACGGACGCTCGGTGCTCTCGCTGGACGATCTTTCGGCGGACGAGATCCGCTTCCTGCTGAAGCTGGCCGCCGATCTGAAGGCAGCCAAGCAGGCCGGGCACGAGATATCGCGCCTCGTTCGCAAGAACATCGCGCTCATCTTCGAAAAGGACTCGACCCGCACCCGGACCGGATTCGAAGTGGCCGCCTACGACCAGGGCGCCCACGTCACCTATTTCGGCCCCAGCGGCAGCCATATCGGGCACAAGGAGTCCATGAAGGACACCGCGCGCGTGCTCGGCCGCATGTATGATGCGATCGAATATCGCGGCTTTGCGCAACATCAGGCCGAGCTGCTTGCCACGCATGCCGGCGTGCCCGTCTACAACGGCCTGACCAATGAAGCGCACCCGACGCAAATCCTCGCCGATTTCATGACCATGCGTGAATTCACGCACAAGCATCTGTCCGACATGACGGTCGCCTTCGTCGGCGAGGGTCGGGACAATGTCGCGCTATCCCTGGCGGTGGGCGCCGCCAAGGTCGGCATCGACATGCGCATCGCTTCACCCAAGGAGCTTTGGCCGGACGGCGAGTTCTGCGCCCATGTCAGAACCCTGGCGGAGCGCAGCGGCGGCCGCTTCAGGCTGGACGCGGACGTGAAGAGCTGCGTCGAAGGCGCCGACTTCATCTACACGGATGTTTGGCTCTCCATGGGTGAGGACAAGTCGGCCTGGGCCGAGCGTATCCGCCTGCTGACGCCCTATCGGGTGACGAGCGAGGTGATGTCGGCCAGCGGCAATCCGCACGTGAAATTCATGCATTGCCTGCCGGCGTTCCACGATACCGAGACCGAGGTCGGCGCCTCGGTCGCGCGCGAATTCGGCGTCGACTGCATGGAGGTTACGGATCAGGTCTTCGAATCGGGCGCGTCGATCGTGTTCGACCAGGCGGAGAACCGCATGCACACGATCAAGGCGCTGCTCGTCGCCACGATCGGCAATTGAGATGCTGATCGTTGCGGCTCTCGGCGGGAACGCGCTGTTGCGGCGCGGCGAGCCCATGACCGCCGAAAATCAGCGCGGCAATATCAAGCATGCGGCATCCGCCCTGGCGGCGCTTATCGGCCAAGGCCATTCGCTCGTCATCACACATGGCAACGGCCCGCAGGTCGGCCTGCTGGCGCTCCAGTCGGCGACCTCGACCGACGGCGCTTTCCCGCTCGACGTGCTCGGCGCCGAGAGCGCCGGCATGATCGGCTACGTGATCGAGCAGGAGCTCGGCAACCTCCTCAGGAACAGGTTGTTTGCAACCCTGCTGACGCAGGTGAAGGTGGACCCGCGCGATCCGGCCTTCGCGCGGCCGACGAAGCCGATCGGCCCCGTCTATGACGAGGCGACGGCGCGGCGGCTCGCTGGCGAGCGCGGTTGGACCGTTGCGCCTGACGGCGACAGATGGCGCCGTGTCGTGCCCTCCCCCAGGCCGCTCCAGATCCTGGAGGCCTCCGTGATCTTGTTCCTCACCGAACGGGAGGTTATCGTCATTTGCACGGGAGGCGGCGGCGTTCCGGTTGTGGAGGGCACCGACGGCAGCCTTTGCGGTGTCGAAGCCGTCATCGACAAGGACCTGGCAAGCTCGCTTCTGGCGCGTCAATTGAAGGCCGACATGCTGCTGATGCTGACGGATGTCGATGCGGTCTATGCCGGCTTCGGCACGCCGCAGGCCCGTGCGCTCCGGCATGTTGCCACGACAGAGATATCCGGACGGAATTTTCCGGCCGGATCCATGGGACCGAAGGTCGGTGCCGCGATCGAGTTCGCCGAAGCAACGGGCAAGCCTGCCGCGATCGGCAAGCTCGAAGATGCCCTGGCAATCGTCAGGGGCGAGCGCGGCACCTGGTTGGAAGCCCCGGCCAACGAAGCGCAAAACAGCTGATCGCGGTGTACTTGCGCACCGCGAGTTCGCTATGTTGAACGTGCCCAATGTCGGCGTGCCGAAGGGATCAATGAAGCAGCTCGAGACCGCGGAGACCACGCGCACCCGCCTTGTAACCATCCCCGCGGGGATTTGGGCGCTGGGCTTCGTGTCTCTGCTGATGGACGTCTCTTCGGAGATGATCCACGCCTTGCTGCCAGTCTACCTCGTCACCGTCATGGGAGCGTCGATGGTGACGGTCGGCACCATCGAGGGCATTGCCGAAGCGACGGCCGCCATCACCAAGGTGTTTTCGGGCGCGCTGTCCGATTGGCTGGGAAAACGCAAGCTGCTGGCGGTCATCGGCTACGGCCTCGCCGCTCTCACCAAGCCGGTGTTCCCGCTGGCTTCCTCGATCGGCTGGCTGGTGGTGGCGCGATTTGTCGACCGTGTGGGCAAGGGGATTCGCGGCGCCCCGCGCGATGCCCTGGTTGCGGACATCGCCCCCGCCGACGCGCGCGGCGCGAGTTTCGGGCTTCGCCAGGCACTCGACACGGTTGGCGCGTTTGTCGGGCCGCTGCTGGCGATCGGCCTCATGTGGCTGACCGCCAATCAGTTTCGAACCGTGTTCTGGGTCGCGGTTGTTCCAGGCCTTCTGGCGGTCGTGCTGCTGGTTACCGCCGTCCGCGAGCCGGCTCGGCCCACGGGGCTGCGCGAAGTGCGCGCACCCTTGAGCCTACCGGAGCTCAAGCGCCTGGGCTCGTCCTTCTGGCTGGTCGTCTGCGTGGCCACCGTGTTCACCCTGGCCAGGTTCAGCGAAGCGTTTCTCATCCTGCGCGCGCAGGGCATGGGCCTGCCGATCGGGCTCGTCCCGCTGGTGCTGGTGGTCATGAACGTTGTCTACTCGCTCTCCGCCTATCCGGCCGGCGCGCTATCGGATCGCGTCAATCGCCTGACGATGCTCATTCTCGGCTTCCTGGTCCTGATTGCCGCGGACATCGTGCTGGCGTTCCCTGGAAATCTTCCGGGCGCAGCGCTCGGCGTGGGCCTGTGGGGCCTGCATCTGGGGCTTACGCAAGGCCTCCTGGCGACGCTCGTCGCCGATACGGCCCCGCCGGAACTGCGAGGCACCGCCTTCGGGATGTTCAACCTGTCGACTGGACTTGCGCTGCTGGCCGCCAGCCTGCTGGCGGGCACGCTCTGGGATCTTTTCGGACCGACGACGACCTTCCTGGCGGGCGCGGGCTTCACGGCGCTGGCGCTCCTCGGCCTTGGCCTCGTCCGTTGGCTGACACCGACCCTTGGCCAAGACGCAAAGGCCCCCGCGGCGGTCGTCACGCCGACAATCACCGGTTCCGCGGGCTAATGGTTTGACGGGACCAGGCCCGCGCCGGCCAGAAAGGTGCGGATTGTCATGCGAACCTCCTGCGTCCGCCCGACGAGAAGATGTCCGCCGGTATCGTAGACCACCAGCTTGGCGCGGGGAATCCTGGCTGCCGCCAACTCGGCTGCCGGCAGCGTGTTGAACAGGTCGTCGCGCGCCGAGACGATCAATGTCGGTGCAGCGATTTCCGTCAACGGCTGTTCATGCAACTCCGGAGCGCTGTCGAGATTGATGCCTGAGAAGCGCAGCGACAATGGTTCAACGCCTCTGACGAAGCTCATCACACGGTCCCTTTCGGCTTGAGGCGCGGCCGCTACCAGCGCCGGCCGAACGCCGAGGAAGCGAATGAGTACCGATGGCGCGATGTTCTCGGCTGCCCACCAGGCGAAATCGCCGCCGGCGTTGACAGCCCAGAACGCAAACCTGTTACCCGGATCCACGTCGACCGAGACCGGACTGGTGGGCGAATAAAGGGCTGGGACGACCAGAATGAGAGCGGCGACCTTGTCTGGGTGCCGAAGGCTCAGCTCGACCGCCGACTGCGCGCCAGCCGAAACGCCGACGACCACCGCTTTGGAAACGTCCAGTTTGGTGAGCAGCGCCGCGAGCGCATCGGCCTGCGCGGCCGGAGAAGGGTCTTGCGGAACAGGCGTGCGCAGATAGCCGTAGCGCGACGGCGCGATGATACGGAAGCCCTCCCCCACAAGGCCGGAAGCAAGGGCAAGGCCTTGATCAAAGCCGCCGCCGGAGCCGTGGATCGAAAGCAGCGGAATGCCCGCGCCGCTGTCGGCGTATTCAACCGGGCCGATGTCAAGCTTGGCGACCAGACTGCCTCGGCTGACGGCGTCGCGCAAGCGACCAAGCTCGTTCCTGTAAAGCACGAAAGCCACACCGGCCGCGGTCGCCATGGCGATAAGCATGACCAGCAGGAAACCGCCAATTCGACTCATACAAGGGCTCCATCAGGCGCATATTGAGCTGCCTCGCTCGGAAGCAAGTTCATCTATCCAAAATGACAGCGCTTTGAGTTGCGGCTAGCCCACGGCCGCTACCCCAACGACATAGTTCTTTCCGTAGGCTTCGGCGCATTTCGGGCAGGTCGTATAGAAGAAATAGACGTCGCCCGGTTCCGATTTCCGATCACGCGCGATCTGCAGCATCTCTTCGTGCCACTGCCTTGCCTGGCTGAAGGGGCCTTCGAACACTTTCGTCACGAAGTTCCCGCTCAGCGTCGTCATCTCTTCCTCGGGCACAGATTTCGAAACCGAGAAGAGATGTTCGCTGGTCCAGGGCGAGAGATCGCGGCTGAGAACGAAGGACTGGCCATCGGCCGAAGCGCCGGCATCGTCGATGTGCCGATTAACGCGCGTGAAAACGCTGCCCATGTTCACGGGGACATGCATGACGCTGTGCGTCACCGCTCTCACGAACGGCTTGTCACGGAAATGCAGCTCCTGATCGTCCCAACCGCCGGGGTTGAACTTCGGGCAGCAACCGGTCGTGTTCACGCTGGTATCGTAGTGTGGCGTTTCGTTCGTTCGCATCGTCGTCTCCTGACCTGAGAGCCCCATCAGACCAGCTGGCGAACCGGTCCTCATTGATTCCGGTCAACGCCGCCAGGGATGCACAATTGACGCGCGTCAAGGCTGGTCGGCGCCAACGCGGCTATGGGAATCGGTCGGATAGTCTGGAGACCACCATGGCCCACAAACAGGTATTGTTCCGCTCGGCGGCGCGCGAAAAAATCCTGCGCGGCGCGACCCAACTTGCCGACGCCGTGCGGGTGACGCTAGGTCCTCGTTCGAAGTCGGTTCTGATCGAGAAAAAATGGGGCGCGCCCATCGTCTGCAACGACGGTGTGACGATCGCCAAGGAATTCGACCTGAGGGATCCGGAGGAAAATCTCGGCGCCCGCATGTTGAGGCAGGCGGCCGAGAAGACCGGCGACATGGTCGGCGACGGAACGAGCACATCGACCATACTTGCCCACGCGATGTTCGCCGACGGCGTGCGCAACGTGGTCGCCGGCGCAAGCGCGATCGACATCAAGCGCGGCCTCGACCGCGCGACGAAGCGGGCAATCGAAATGCTCAAGCAGATATCGCGGCCGGTCTCGACCAGGCGCGAGAAGGAACAGGTGGCGACGATCTCCGCCCATAACGATCCGCTCATCGGCGAACTGATCGGCGAGGCCATGGAGAAGGTCGGCGGCGAAGGCGTCATCACGGTCGAGGAATCGAAGACCACCGAAACGGTCCTGGACGTGGTCGAAGGCATGCAATTCGACCGCGGCTTCCTCTCCCCCTATTTCGTGACCGATACCGAGAAGATGGAGGCGGTGCTGGAAGACGCGCTGGTACTCATCGTCGAAAAGAAGATCTCGTCGCTCAACGACCTCATCAAGCTGCTCGAGGCGGTGGCGAAATCGGGTTCACCTCTGCTGGTGATCGCGGAGGACGTCGAGGGCGAGGCGCTGGCCACGCTCATCGTCAACCAGATCCGCGGCACCTTCAAGAACTGCGCCGTGAAGGCGCCAGGCTTCGGCGACCGCCGCAAGGCCATGCTGCAGGACATCGCCGTCCTGACTGGCGGACAGGTCATTTCCGAGGATATCGGCCTCAAGATCGAGAATGTGACGATGGCTCAGCTGGGGCGCGCCAAGCGCGTGGTTGTCGACAAGGACAACACCACGATCATCGGCGGCAGCGGCGACCAGAAGGCGATCAAGGGGCGTGTCGAGCAGATCCGGCGAGAGATCAGCGATACGACCAGCGACTATGACCGTGAGAAGCTCCAGGAGCGGCTCGCCAAGCTCGCCGGCGGCGTGGCCGTCATCAAGGTGGGCGCGCCGACGGAAGCCGAGATGAAGTCCAAGAAGGAAGCGCTGGACGACGCCATCAGCGCCACCAAGGCGGCCGTCGCGGAGGGCATCGTGCCTGGTGGCGGGCTTGCCTTGTTGCGTTGCATCGGCGCGGTCACCGAGGAAGAAGCACGGTGCGAAGGCGATGAACGCACCGGCGTCCAGATCCTCAGGCGCGCGCTCGAAACACCTGTGCGCCAGATCGCCGAGAATTCGGCCGTCGACGGCGGCGTGGTCATCGCCAGGATGATCGAGGGCAAGGGAAATTTCGGTTTCGACGCCGGCCGCAAGGAATATGTCGACCTGGTCGAAGCCGGCATCATCGACCCTACGAAAGTGGTCCGCATCGCCCTGGAAAACGCCGTCTCGGTCGCCAGCGTGCTGCTCCTGACGGAGGCGACCATGACGGAGATACCCGAGCCGGCAAAGGAGCGCGCGCTTGAGCCGGAAATGCCGATGTAGTCAGCGCGAAGGACGGTGAAAGCAGGAAGCGATATCGCACGATCGCACGGAGAAAAGGGAGTTCGAGATGGCAAGGAGAACTGACAAGATCGAAGTCGGCATGGATCTGGCCGTAAGATGTCGCGTCACCGACACCTGGCAGGACGATCTGGGGGACCGGTGGGCAACGGTGCGCATCGAGGGTCATGACGGGCCAATCAAGTTAAAGGCGGTCCACTTCTATCCCTTCGATGATCACGACATTGCCCGAGCGCAAAGCGCGGTGCGTTGAAACTGGATCCAGGCGACGCGCCCTGTTTCGATGCATGTCGTTGTTGTCCCGAAACCGCGCTTCCGGGTGGCTTGCATCAATGCGACATCAAGACCGGCAGACGCAGATTCGACAAAATCCCCTCCGTCGCCCCGCCAAGCACAAAGTCCCTCAGGCGGGAGTGGCCCCAGCCACCCATGACCAGCAGGTTGCCGCCGACTTTAAGGGCATGCTCCTGCAGGGCGACGCCAATTTCACTGTCGCCGGTTTGAATGGACTGGGCCTTCGCACGCATCCCGCGCGCCGCAAGTCCATGCGCAAGGCGTTCAGCGATATCCT
>NZ_RZRX01000182.1:0-13353 GCF_003997405.1 Mesorhizobium sp. M2A.F.Ca.ET.042.01.1.1 | reverse complement strand
AAGCCGAGACGGAGAGGGGAGCGCCCTATGCCATTCCCCGCTGGATACGCCTCCTATCCCCTGAAAGTCTGCTCCACCAATCAAACATCAGCCAGCGCGAACAGCCTTCCACCCGCCGGCACCACGTCGTCGATGCCGGCGAGGCGCAGGCAGTGCCAGGCCATGGCGTGGTTGGAGGAGGTGACGGGAACGCCGATGCGCCGCTCCAGCTCCGCCACGGCTTCGGCGACGCGCAGGCTGGTGCAGGAGATGAAGATCGCATCGACGCCGGGCACTTCAGCCATGCGTTCGGCGGCAGCCTCGATGGAAGCCAGCGAGATGCGGGCGGCCTCGCGGTCGTCGCGACGGTCGAAGGTGGCGACGGCCGCGATGTCGAGGCCGCGGCCGGTGAAATAGCGCACCAGGCCTTGATTGATCTCGGGCGCGTAAGGGGTGAGCAGGCCGATGCCCTTCGCGCCGAGCGCCTTGAAGGCGGCCAGCGCGCCGGTGACAGGCGTGGTGCAGGCGACGCCCGGCCGCGCCTTCCTGATCTCGGCGAAGACGGCTTCCTCCCCGAGCGTCATGGTGGCCGAAGTGCAGCCGAAGCCGACGACGTCGAGCGGGATGCTGGGCAGGATGAGATCGACGGTCGGCGCGATGCGCGGGCCGATGGCGCGCAAAGTGTCGGGCGTGATGTCGTTGTCGTTGAAGAGGCGCGCCTCGTAGAAGGCGACGCCCGGAATGCGCACCAGCGCGCGGAACTCGTGCTCCAGCGTCTGGTCGGTGGCCAGGATCGCCAGGCCGATCGCCGCGCGCGAGGCGAGGCCGCCGTCGATCTCCGACGGCAGCACGCCCAAATCGACCGGTCCCGACGACTGAGGGCGGGTGGCGGCGCTGACGGACATGGCGTTCCCTTTCTTCTTGTCGATCCCGTGCGGACCGATCGTTCAGTTCAAAAGGCCTTCCATGGAGACAGAAGGCTTGCGGCCGGCGATCAGGTCGGCGGTGATGCGGGCCGAGCCGTGCGACATGGTCCAGCCGATATGGCCGTGCCCGGTGTTGAGGTAGAGATTGCGCAGGCGGCGCCGGCCGAATTCGGGCAGGTTGTTCGGCGTCATCGGCCTGAGCCCCGCCCACATCTCGGCGCGGTCATAATCGGCGCCTTCAGGATAAAGCTCCTCGGTCACGCCTTTCATGAAGGCGAAATCGGCCGGCTTGTGGCTGGTGTCGTAGCCGGCGAATTCGGCGGTAGCGGTGACGCGCAGCCGGTCGCCGAAGCGCGACACGGCGACCAGATTGTGCTCGTCGATCGCTGCGATGGTCGGCGGCGCCGGCCGGTTGCCGATCGGGATGGTCAGCGAATAGCCTTTGACCGGATAGATCGGCAGGCTGAGCCCGATCGTCCTGGCTATCAGCGGACTGTAGGAACCGAGCGCCAGCACATAGGCGTTCCCCTTCACGCTTCCCTTGTCCGTCATCACCTGCGCGACGCCGTCGCCGGACGTCTCGATGCCGGTGATGGTGGTACCGGTGCGGATATCGCCGCCGCGCTCGACCACCTTGGCGGCCAGCGCCCGGGTGAACTTCGCCGGGTCGCCGGTCTCGTCGGTCGGGCAATGGATGCCGCCGGCGATCTTTTCCTTCGCCGAGGCCAGCGACGGATCGAGCGCGACGATGGCGTCGCGGTCGAGCACTTTGATCAGCTGGCCGTCGGATTCCAGCAGCTTCATATGCTCGACGCCTTTGTCGAGCGCCTGCTGGCTGCGGTAGAAATAAAGGATGCCGCGATCGTTGCGATCATAGTCGATGGCCTCGTCGGCAACCACTTCTTGCAGCACCGATTGCGAATAGACGGCGAGCCGGTGCTTGAGCAGCGTGTTGCGCCGGGCCTTCTCGGCCGTGCATTCCATCAGGAACAGCCACGACCAGCTGTAGAGCCTCGGATCGGCCGAAAGCCTGAAGCACAGCGCCTGATCCTTCAGCACCAGCGATTTCAACAGGATCATCGGCGCCCTGGGCGAGGACCAGACGAAGGAATGCCCCGGCGCGATCATGCCGGCATTGCCCCAGCTGGTCTCGGCCGCGACCTGTTGCTGGCGCTCGAGGATGACGACCTCGTGCCCGTCCTTCTGCAGCTGGTAAGCGGTGGTGACGCCGACCACGCCGCCACCCAACACGATCACGCGCATCACGCCTCCGGAGATCGCAAAGTGAGTACACTTTAGAATCTATCGCGAGATCCGCAAGGGGCAGCCTGCAAGATGGCCGTCTTTTGAGACACCGCCGGGATGGACGCTGAGGTTTCCGCGAAAGCTCTACGCCGCGGTCTCCGGGAAAAGCCGCGCCAGTCCCCGCGCCGCCACTTCGATGGCGTGCGCAGAGCTCAGCGTGATGTGCTTTTCGAGGAGGCTCGCTCCGCCCGCGGCGTCGCGGCGGCGCAGGGCGCCAATGATCGCGTCATGCTCCCGATAGGTGCGCTCGCGACGCGATGAAGACTCCAGGTCGATGCACCTGAAGAAGCGGATACGCGAGCAGAGACCTTCGAGCGCGCTGATCATCTGCGCATTCTTCGACAATCGCGTCAGCGCCGTATGGAAGCTCTCGTCGGCGACGGCGATCTTCGCCCATGAGCCCTCGTCTTCCGGGTTGCTGTGAATTGTCCAGGTCCCGGCCGCCGCCTCGATCTCGGCATCGGTCGCGCGCTCGCAGGCAAGCACGAAGGCGGCACGCTCGATCGCCGCGCGAAGCTCGTAGAGATCGCGCACCGCTTCCGGCGTCAGCTCGCGGGCGAAAAAGCCCTTGTTCGGCACGGAGGTGACAAAACCATCGCGCTCCAGCCGATTGAGCGCGGCGCGCACCGGCGTGCGGCTGACCGCTAGCTCGGCGGCGAGCTCGACCTCGTTGATCCGCTCGCCCGGCCGGAAACGATAGTCGATCGCAAAGTCCTTGATCCGGGCATAGACACGCTCGACGCTGTCGGCCGCGCGGACGGCACGGGTAGCCGCCGATTTTTCACCACCGCCGCGTCCTTGTGTCATCAGTCCTCATCCCGGCGCCGCCGGACAATCGGCGGGCGCTTCCATGATACGTTCTGAAATCGCAAAGTGCACTCAGTTGCGCTTAAAGCGTTTCACCGTTTCATGGAAACGGCGAAGCGCTCTATCTCTTTGTTTGTCGCAATTCCCCCGCGGAAGCTACGGCGAAGGCGGCTCACACTTTTCCTGGAACTGCTCAAGTTCCTCAACACAGAAGTTTTGACCGGTTGGTTAGTGCGCGTTGGCAGATCCCCGGCCTTGGCGACTGACTGGGACGCCTATCGCGATCGTCATCCACGGGCGGAGCAAGGAGCGAAGCGACGCGCGCAGACCCGAGGATCCATGCCGTGACTTGGAAGCGCCGCGGCGGTCCAGAAATTCTGCACCGCTGCACATTTCGGTCCAGGTAACGGCATGGATTCCAAGGTCTGCGCGCGTCGCTTCGCTCCTTGCTCCGCCCTGGAATGACGAGGTTCGGGAGCCTCCAACTCATCGCCAGCGTTTGCGCTGGCTTATCCCAAACGGATGTTGATAGCTTGCCCGACAAGCCTGCAATCTTTTCAAAATCACTGTGTTGAGGAACTAGTGCGCCAGCGCCTGCTCCAGATCGGCGACTAGATCATCGCCGTCCTCGATGCCGCAGGACAACCGCACCAGCGAATCGGTGATGCCGATCGCCCCGCGCTTCTCCGCCGGGATCGAGCCGTGCGTCATCAGCGCCGGGTGCTCGATCAGGCTTTCGACGCCACCGAGGCTTTCGGCCAGCGTGAAGAGCTGGGTGCGTTCGAGGAAGCGTTTCGTTCCCGCCAGGTCGCGATCGAGGTCGACCGAGATCATGCCGCCGAAGGCGTGCATCTGCTGGACGGCGATGGAATGCTGCGGGTGGCTGGCGAGGCCGGGATAGATCACCCGGCGGACATCTTTTCGCGTTTCCATCCATTGCGCTATTTTCAGGCCGTTCGCGGAATGGCGCTCCATCCTCAGCGCCAAAGTCTTGATGCCGCGGAGCGCCAGAAAACAGTCGAACGGGCCGGAGATGGCGCCGATGGCGTTCTGCAGGAATTTCAGCTGGTCGGCGAGATCCTTGTTGTCGCCGACGACCGCCACGCCGCCGACCATGTCGGAATGGCCGTTCAAATATTTCGTCGTTGAGTGCACGACGATGTCGATGCCAAGCTCCAGTGGGCGCTGGATATAGGGGCTGCAGAACGTGTTGTCGGCAACGGTAAGCAGGCCCTTACGCTTTGCAAGCGCCGCGAGAGCTTCGAGATCGACGATGCGCAGCAGCGGATTGGTCGGCGTTTCGACCCAGAGCAGTTTCGTGTCCGGGCGGATCGCGGCTTCGACCGCGGCCAGGTCGGTGAAGTCGGCGAAGCTCACCTGCAGCCCGGCGGAACGTTTGCGCACCCGCTCCATCAGCCGGAACGAGCCGCCATAGATGTCGTCGGTGGCGACAATATGGGCGCCGGAATCGAGCAGCTCGAGCACGGTCGAGATCGCCGCCAGGCCGGAGGCGAAGGCGAAAGCCCTGCTGCCGCTTTCAAGATCGGCGACCGCGCGCTCGAAGGCAAAGCGCGTCGGGTTCTGGCTGCGGGCGTACTCAAAACCCTTGTGCACGCCGGGCGATTGCTGGCCGTAGGTGGAGGTGGCGTAGATCGGCACCATCACCGCGCCGGTCAGCGGGTCGTGGCTCTGGCCGCCATGGATGGTGCGGGTGGAAAAGGCCAGGCGGTTCTTGCCGTTTGAAGTCATTTTGCGCGGCGCCTCAGATGGTTGATCAGGTCGATACGGGTTATCAGGCCGATGAACTCGTCGCCATCGAAGACGATGGCGACCTCGTTGCGGTCGAAGACAGGCAGCAGCGCGTCCAGCGTCTGGTTGGCCTGCAGCGTGTGCAGGTTCGACGTCATGGCCGTGCGCACCGGCGCGTTGAAACGGTCCCAGCGGCCGTCATAGGGGCCGTCGACCTTGGCCAGGATGTCGCTTTCGTCGACGATGCCGACCAGCCTGCCTTGATCCAGCACCGGCAATTGCGAAACGTCGGAGCGGCGCATGCGGCCATAGGCGTTGAGCAGGCTTTCCTCCGGCCCGACCCAGACGGTGTCGCCGGTGCGGTGCGAACGCATGACGAGGTCGCGCAGATCGCCATGCTGCTCCTGCTCGGCAAGGCCCTGCTCGGCCAGCCAGAAATCGTCGAAGACTTTCGACAGGTACTTGTTGCCACTGTCGCAGACGAAGGTCACGACGCGCTTGGGCGCCGTCTGCTCGCGGCAATAGCGAAGGGCTGCTGACAGCAGCGTGCCAGAGGACGAGCCGGCGAGGATGCCTTCCTTGGACAAGAGATCGCGCACCGCCAGCATGCTCTGCTTGTCGGGGATGGAATAGGCCTTCTTGACCAGCGAGAGATCGGCATTGGGCGGCACGAAATCCTCGCCGATTCCTTCGACCGTCCAGCTGCCGGCCTCCTCCATCTTGCCGGTCTTGATCAGCGGCGCCAGCACCGAGCCGACCGGATCGGCCAGCACCATCTCGGTTTTCGGCGAGTGTTTCGCGAAGTAACGGCCGAGACCGGTGAGCGTGCCGCCGGAGCCGACGCCGACCACCACCGCGTCGACATCGCCGTCGAGCTGCCAAAAAATTTCCGGCCCGGTCGTCGTCTCATGCGCCAGCGGATTGGCCGGATTGGCGAACTGGTTGGCATAGAAGGCGCCGGGCAGCTCGGAAGCGATCTTCTCGGCCATGTCCTGGTAGTATTCGGGGTGGCCCTTGCCGACATCGGAGCGGGTCATGCGCACCTCGGCGCCGAGCGCGCGCAGATGCTGGATCTTCTCGCGCGACATCTTGTCGGGCACGACCAGGATGATGCGGTAGCCTTTCGGGATGCCGACCTGGGCGAGGCCGAGACCGGTGTTGCCGGCGGTGGCCTCCACGATGGTGCCGCCGCGCCTCAACTTGCCCGCCTTCTCGGCGGCGGCGATCATCGACAGCGCGATACGGTCCTTGATCGAGCCGCCGGGATTCTGGCTTTCGAGCTTGATGAACAGCCGGCATTTGCCGGTGTCGAATTTGGTCAGCTCGACGATCGGCGTCTGGCCGATCAGGTCGAGCACCGAAGCGTAAGGCGGGCGAAGCCTCGAAAGGTCGGTGTGCGCGCGCTGCGGCGCTTTTGTCTGCTCGCTCATCTTGAGTGCTCCATCGAAGCAGTTCGAGGCGGATGTCGGCAATCTCGCGCATTCTTGTTGGATCATGATCTATTCCAAAAACCGGTTCCCACTTTTTGGGATCATGCTCTAGCCGCCGGAATCCATCCCGGCTTCACGGATCGCGCGCCCTGTCTTTTCCAGCCTTTTCATCCGGAAAGAAGATAGATCGTGCCAATCCGGCGGCGAGTCGGGGAATGGAATTTCACGGAGGGCGCCTAATCTCCCCCCTTGAGGGGGGATGTCGCCGAAGGCGACAGAGGGGGTCGCCGCGCGTGAAGCGCCAACCTCCCTTTGCAACAGATTAGGCCGAGCCCGTCGGACCGACCCCCTCTGCCTGCCGGCCATCTCCCCCTCAAGGGGGGAGATATCCCTCGACCATGCCTCACCCCAGCAGCTGCTTGCTCAGCTTCGCGCATTGCACGCGGATGTCGGGAATGGCGTCGATCTCGAAGAAGGTGCCGCGCGTCAGCGGGCCGACGGCGAGCAGCTTCGACGACACCGTGCCGTCGGCCGCGATCAGCTCGCATTTCGCGGTGACGTCGAGGCCGAGGCGCAGCGGATCCGGCCGCGCGACGCCACGCTCGATCAGCGCGCGCACGAGGCCGTTCGAGGTCCTCGAAATGTCGCGGGCGATGCCCATGCAATCATAAAGGCGGGCGACCTGCAGGGTCTCGACTTCCTGCGTGCCGCGCGGCTGGATCTTCACGGTGAAGCTGCCGTTCGCCTCGACATTCACGATCCTGCCGGCGACGAGGCGGATGCGGCCTGACCTGACCGCCTCGGTGACGCGCTGGTAGACTTCCGGCGCCATGCGGTGGCGGTGGATGTCCCACCAGGCCTTGGTGTGCTCGACGAAGCGGCGCTTGGCGGACGAGGGCCAGTTCTGCCAGATCGTCTGGTTGAAGGGCCGCAACCCATCGACGACGTCGCGCCAGTCGCCGCCGGCCTTCTGGGTCTCGCGGATCAGGTTGCGGAACCAGCCGACGAAATAGGAAAGCTCGGTGCCGAGCGGAATGTCGGCGATATCGAGCTTGATCGGGTTGCCCTTGCGGTGCGGCGACGGCAGCAGGCCGCGCCGCGATACCGCGACGATCGGGCCGCGATGGCCGCGCTGTTCCAGCGACAGGAGGGCGTCGACCATGCTGAGGCCCGTGCCGAGCAGCAGGACACCGGCTTGCGGATCGAGCGCGGTGTCGGCCTCCGTCCCCATGCGGATGGCATGGCCCTGGAAGGCCCCGGGCTGCTCGTCATGGCCGGTGGCAAGAACTGCCAGATGGCCAACGACGCTGGTGCCGTTGGCGAGCACAACCTCGACGCCAGCCGGCGTCGGCGAGATCGACAGGCTCTCCTCGGCAATCAGCCGCAGCCGGCCGGTCTCGCGCTCACGTTCCACCAGATCGTCGAGCAGCTCTCTCAGGTAACGGGCATAGAGACTGCGCGGCGCATAAAATGGCCCCTGGTCGGGTTTGGCGAAGCCGCGCTCAAGCACCCAGCGCGCGAAATGGGTGGGGTCGTCGGCATAGGCGCTCATCCCGGAGGCTTTGACATTGAGCACATGCGCCGACAGCAAAGTGGAATAAGCCATGCCCTGGCCGAAATGCGGACGCTTCTCGATCAGCGTGACGCGCAGATCGGAGTTTGACGACATCAGCAAATGCGCGGCCAGCACCACGCCGCTGGCGCCGCCGCCGACAATGATGATGGAGTTGCCGCGTCCAACCATGGTTGCGAGCCGGTTTTTGTCGAGCGATCAGCGTGCGGTGAGCGCCGCGGGCGGGCTAAGCCGCAAGCCACGAACGATCGCCGGAACGGTTTTCAGAAGGTCGCGCATCGTTCTCTCACTCCCAATGTTGATAAGATTACTATACTAAGCGAGGCAAGCACGAAACCCGAGTTTCAATTCGCCGGCGATTTGAAGCATGGATTTGCTGAAATCCGGTGACAGGAGGATTTTCGTTCAGGCTGCCGCGATTGTGGAAGGGCGCCGCATCCGCTGTCGTCATTCTAGGCCGGAGAGTCCGCTTTGGTATCTTTGAAAGGGAGCGCCAACCCAACGACTTCGTCATTCTAGGGCGGAGCGACGCGAAGCGGCGCGTAGACCCTAGAATCCATGCCGTTACGTTCGCGAGAGGTGCAACGGTAGAGAATAGAGGCCTTATCTACCCCCGCCGAAAGATAGGTCTGCACCGCTGCATCTCTTCTATTTCACGGCATGGCAACTGTGTTCATGCGAAGGCGATTTTGTCGCGCATGATGGCGTTGAGGACGACCAAGAGCTTCCTTGCGACGGCGATGATAGCCAGTTTCTTGGAGCCTGAGCGGGCAGCAAGTGCGGTGTAGAAGGTCTTGAAGCGCTCACAGGTTCTGATGGCGGTGAGGGCAGCCATATAGAGGGCGCGGCGCACGCGTGATCGCCCGCCCTGGATATGGCTCCTGCGGTTGAGCTTGCCGCTCTTGTTGTCGAACGGGGCAAGGCCGGCGAGCGCGGCGATCGCCTTGGGTGAGCGCTGGCCGAGCTCGGGCAGGAGCGCCAGCAGCGAGAGCGCGCCGACCTTGGAGACACCGGGCACGGAGACCATCAGCGCATGGTCGCGAGCGGTGTCCTGGTTTTGACGAATGACCTCGGCAATCCGGCTCTCGAGCGCTTTGATGCGCGTGTCGAAGTAGGCGATCGTTTCTTCCAGATCGGCAATGACGGCCTCATCGAAAGCCTCGGCGAGGTGCTTCTTCAGCGCTGCCCGCATCTCGACCAGATGGTCGGGTGGCCGGCAAGCGATTGAAGCCGCTCGACTTCTTCGCTCGGGGCCGGCTCGGCCTCAGGGTTATAGCGACGGCCATAGTCGCTCAGCATCCTGGCATCGAGAGGATCGGTCTTGGCGCGCCGGCGCGTCGACTTCGAATAGTGGTGGGTGTGTGCCGGGTTGTGCCGCGAGAACGGCACGCCGGCCTTGGCCAGCGCATGACGCAGCAGCCGGTCATGCACGCCTGTCGCCTCCATGACGACGAAGTCCCGACTGGGATCAAGACCCGCCACATAAGCCGCGATCGCATCGGCCTGGTTGTCGATGCGCCGAAGACGGCCGCTTGTCTCATCAAAAAAGTCGAGCCACTGCTTGGAGATGTCGCAGCCGACATAGTTCTGGGCTATCATGTCCACGCCTCTTCCTGTGGTGCGGGGTCTGCTTCGAACAGCCCCGTGCAACTGTTCAGGTTGATGGTTCACCGGTGGGAAGGGACCGGGCCATGCCACGGCCTGTCCGAAAGGACGACCAGGATCCACTCGGTCTCCTTCCCACTTCAACCATACACCAGAACCAACACACAGGATTCTAGGGTCTGCGCGCGTCGCTTCGCTCCTTGCTCCGCCCTGGAATGACGACTGGAAGGACGGCTTTGCCAACCGCCCAGGGGCACCGAAGAGCGCGGCTGGCGCCGCGTCCACCCGCACCAACCCCGCGACCGTTCCTTTGCGCCGGTTCCGCCGTTACCCGGCGACACTTTTCCAACAAAGCGCCCTTCGTTGGAAGGATTTAACTCTACAAACCTGATAGAATTAACGGACGATAGAAAGGCAATCCAGTTTCAGGGGTTTATGGAGCCTTTCAATGTCAATCCTTTCACGACGCGTTCTGTTGCTTTCGTCGGCCGCCGCTCTTGCCGGCGCCGCCCTGCTCGGCCCGGCCAGCGCCGAGGATCTCAAGATCACCATCGGCTATCAGACGGTGGTCGAGCCTTCGAAAGTGCCGCAGGCCGACGGTGCCTATGAGAAGGCGACCAAGGCGGCGATCGACTGGCGCAAGTTCGATTCCGGCGCCGACGTCATCGCCGCGATCGCTTCCGGCTCGGTCGATATCGGCTATGTCGGCTCGAGCCCGCTGGCCGCGGCCGCCAGCCGCGAGCTGCCGATCCAGACCATCTTCGTCGTCGGGCTGATCGGTCCATCGGAGGCGCTGGTCGCCCGCAACGGCGCCGGCATCGAGAAGGTCGCGGACCTGGCCGGCAAGAAGGTCGCCGTGCCGTTCGTCTCGACCACGCATTACAGCCTGCTCGCGGCGCTGAAGCATGAGAATGTCGATCCGAAGTCGGTGCAGATCCTCAATCTCAGGCCGCCGGAGATCGCCGCCGCCTTCGCGCGCGGCGACATTGACGCGGCGTATGTCTGGGATCCGGCGCTAGGCCAGGTGAAGACGACCGGCAAGGTGGTGCTGGACTCTTCGCAAGTGGCCGCCTGGGGCGCACCGACCTTCGACGCCTGGATCGTGCGCACCGATTTTGCCGAAAAGCACCCCGAAGCCGTGCGCGACTTCGTCAAGGTGACCGGCGAAGCCTATGCCAAGTTCCTCGCCAAGCCGGAGGCCTGGTCGGTATCCTCGCCGGAAGCCGGCAAGATCGCCAAGCTCACCGGCGCCAAGCTGGAAGAGGTGCCGGAGCTGCTCAAGGGCTATGTCTTCCCGTCGCTTGAGGAGCAGGCTTCGGACAAGTTCCTCGGCGGCGCGACCGTCAAAGCCGTCGCCGCAACGTCCGCCTTCCTCAAGGAGCAGGGCAAGGTCGACGCCGTGCTGCCCGACTATTCGAAATATGTGACGGCGAAATATGCCAGCGAGGCGCTCGCCTCGAACTGAGCCTTCTCCATGCAATTCCCGGAAGGATGACCGCCTTTCCGGGGATTGTTCGGAAGCGCGGCCTCCTTCCCTGGCCTTGCGCTTGCCTGTCCCGAAGCCGCTTACGAGGCGCGGCTTCGGGGCGGGCCCCAGGATCCAACACCTGATCCAGCAGAGGCCCCAATGACGCATCTCACCCTCGACAAGATCAGCGTCCATTATGACGGCCAGCCGGCGCCGGCGGTCGAGCGGGTTTCGCTCGACATCGCCAAGGGTGATTTCGTCATGCTGGTCGGCCGTTCCGGCTGCGGCAAGACCTCGCTGCTCAATGTCGCCGCCGGCCTGGTCGAGCCCGCGGGAGGACTCGCCATGGTGGGCGGCAAGAAAATCACCGGGCCCGGATCCGATCGCGCCGTTGTCTTCCAGAACGATGCGCTGTTCCCCTGGCTGACGGCGCGGGAAAATGTGGCCTTCGCGCTTAGGCTGCGCGGCGTCCCGGCCGATAGCAGAGCACGCCGCGCCGACGAATTGCTGTCGCTGGTCAAGCTCGCCGAGGCCGGCGACAAGCGCATCTGGGAGCTTTCCGGCGGCATGCGCCAGCGCGTCGGCCTTGCCCGAGCTTTGGCCGCAGAACCCGAATTCCTTCTGCTCGACGAACCGCTTGGCGCGCTCGACGCGCTGACGCGTGAGCGCATGCAGACGACATTGCTCGACCTCTGGGCAGCAAGCCAGGTCGGCGTGCTAATGGTGACGCACGGCATCGAGGAGGCGCTGGTGCTCGCGACCTGCATCGTCGTGCTGGCGCCGGGACCCGGCCATGTGGTGCGGACATTCGAAACGAATTTCGGCCGCCGCTACGCGGCCGGCGAGCCGATCCGCGCGATCAAGGCCGATCCCGGCTTTGCCGCGGCCCGCGCCGAGCTCACCGACGCGATCTTCGAAGGAGAGGCGGCATGAGCGTGAGCACCTATAGCGAACGTCCCGCCGCGAAATCCGGCGAGACCGACAGGCTTTCCGTGCCATGGTCGCGGCCGCGGCCGAAAAGGGACGGTCGTCTCGGCCAGGCTGGTCAGCGCGATCGCCATCCTGGTGCTGCTCGCCGCCTGGACGGCGGCGGCCTCGCTGCAGCTGGTATCGCCGGTCTTCCTGCCCTCGCCCGCCGCGGTCTGGGCGAAGTTCGTGGTCGTGGCCCGGGACGGGTTCGTCGACGCGACATTGCTCCAGCACACCCTCGCCTCGCTCTGGCGCGTGTTCGCCGCGCTGATCGCGGCGATCCTCGTCGGCGTACCGGTCGGCCTCGCCATCGGCATCAGCCGGATCGGGCGCGGCGTGTTCGATCCGCTGCTCGAATTCCTGCGGCCGATCCCGCCGCTCGCCTATCTGCCGCTGATCATCATCTGGTTCGGCATCGGCGAGCCGTCCAAGATCCTGGTGATCGCCATCGCCATGCTGGCGCCCGTGGCGCTGTCGACCGCCGCCGGGGTGCGCGGCGTTTCGCGCGAGCGCGTCGACGCGGCGCGCTCGCTCGGCGCCACGCGGGCCCAGGTCATCCGCCATGTGATCCTGCCCAGCGCCCTGCCTTCGATCCTCACCGGCCTGCGCATCGCGCTCGGCGCCGGCTGGTCGACGCTGGTCGCTGCCGAGCTGGTCGCGGCGACGCGAGGGCTGGGCTTCATGATCCAGTCGGCGGCGCAATTCCTGGTCACCGACGTGGTGATGATGGGCATATTGGTGATCGCGATCATCGCCTTTGCGCTCGAATTCGTCATCCGCCGGATCGAGCGGGTGCTGGTGCCCTGGGCGGGGCGGGAATGAGCTCAAGCGAAGGAGAAGGACGATGACCCATTCCACCGCAGTGCTGTTCGCGCATGTCGGCACATGGCTGTTGCGTCTGCCGCCGAGCGACAAACAGCAGGCAGACGAACCGAAATCACCGACGCCGGTGCTGCTTGCCGGCGACCGCGACCGCCTACCGCCGCGCGACGAGAGCTTCTACTGGGCCTGGCAGTACTGGTCGCAGTGAGCGGGAAGTGGGGACGCCAGCGCTGGCGACTTCGTCATCCTAATGTCTGCGCCGCGTCGATTGGTTGAAGCCGCCCTCCCAACCTCGTCATTCTATGGCGGAGCAAGGAGCGAAGCGACGCGGCGCAGACCATAGAATCCATGCCGTGACTTGGAAGCGCCGCCACGGTGCAGAATTCTGCTCCGTTGCAATCTTTGGCGAAGGTAACGGCATGGATTCTAGGGTCTTCGCGACGGAGCTTCGCTCCTGCTCCGCCCTAGAATGATGGGTGGACGGCCCCTTGCGGCATCGAATGTGCCAAACTGGGCTGTGATCAACCCCAGAGGAGGAGACCGTCCGTCATGCAAGCTATCAGATTTGGAATCGATTTGGCCAAGAATGTGTTTCAGGTGCACGGCGTGGATGCTGCCGGGCGCGTGGTGGTGCAGCGGCAGCTGCGCCGCGCGCAGGTGGAGAAGTTCTTCGCCGCGCAGCCGCCGGCGCTGATCGGCATGGAGGCCTGCGGCTCGGCT
>NZ_RZRX01000181.1:0-13360 GCF_003997405.1 Mesorhizobium sp. M2A.F.Ca.ET.042.01.1.1 | reverse complement strand
GCGCGATCCTTCGACGCCTTATGCAACGCGCTCAAGGACATATGCGACCTGTTCGACCCGCTACAGTGCAGAAACTTCTTCAAAGCTGCCGGATATGAGGCCAATTAAACGCGACGTGCTTTAAGCTCGCCTTCATCAACCAGCCTGTCGAGGTCGCCCGCCTGCGCGCCGACTTGGCGGCGATTGTTGGCGAGACCCGTAGACCGGATATCGTGATGCGCTTCGGTTATGGGCCGGCCTTGCCGTTTTCGCCAAGAAGGCCGGTGGCTTCGGTCATCGCATGATGGTTGAGATGATCAGAGGCGGTTGACCCGTCAGCCAGGCTGCCCGCCGGCTCTCGGCCTGGTCGGGCGCGGCGCGATAAGGCGGCAGGCGAAGCCGCTATCCCGCATGCCGCAGGCTCACCCCACTGCCCTTGTCGAACAGCACCACCTTGTCAGGGTTCCAGGCGAAGCGCACGGCCTGTTCGATCGCGACATCGGTCCTGGCGGGCACGGTGGCGCGCAGCATCGTATCGCCGACCCTGAGCGTCAGGATCTTCTCCACGCCATGGTTCTCGACATCATGGACGCGCGCCTCGACCGGCGCGCCGCTCTCCAGATGGACATCCTCCGGACGGATGCCGAAGACGAGCGGCCGACCGTCGGTCGCGCCGCTCGTCCTGCCCCCGCCAAAACTCTTTGCCCCAGTTGAAAGCGGCAGCTCGAAATTCACCGGCGCCATCACCGCGCGGTCGTTGACCAGCTTGCCGTCGATGAGGTTCATCGGCGGCGAGCCGACGAAGCTCGCGACATAGGTGTCGCGCGGATTGTTGTAGATCTCATGCGGCGTGCCGGTCTGGACGATGCGGCCATGGTTGAGCACGCCGACCTTGTCGCCCATCGACATGGCCTCGATCTGGTCATGCGTGACGAACAGGAACGTGGCGCCAAGCTGCATCTGCAGGTTCTTCAATTCTGTGCGCAGCGCCTCGCGCAGCTTGGCGTCGAGCGCCGACAGCGGCTCGTCCATCAGGAAGACGCGCGGCTTGCGCACGATGGCGCGGCCGATCGAGACGCGCTGCATCTCGCCGCCGGAAAGCCGGTCGGTCTTGCGGTCGAGCAGATGCTCGATACGAAGCGTGCGGGCGGCGCGCGCGACGCGATCCTTGATCTCGGCATCCGGCAGCCGGCGGATCTTCGGTTTCAGCGGGAATTCGAGGTTCTGTCGCACCGTGTAACGCGGATAAAGCGAATATTGCTGCAGTACCAGCGCGACGTCGCGTTCGGCCGCGCCCCAGTCGGCAACGTCGACGCCGTCGATGAAGACCTGGCCCTCGGTCGGCTTTTCAAGACCGGCGATCAGGCGCAGCGTCGTCGTCTTGCCGGCGCCGGTTTCGCCGAGCAGCACGAAGAACTCGCCGTCGGCAATGTCGAGATTGAGGCCGGTCAGCGCGGTGTGGCCGCCGAATTTCTTGGTGATGTTCTTGAGTTCGATATGGGCCATTACAGCCTTACTCCAAGTGACTTGCCGCTTGCCGTGTCGAAGAAATGCGCGTGTTCCGGATCGATGCGGACATGGACCTTCTCGCCGGGACCCGAGACGTAGCCGGCCTTGGTGCGCGCGCGCAGCATCGTGGAACCGACCTTGAGGTCGACGATGTCGAAGGATCCGAGCGGCTCGATGATGCTCGCCTCGACCGGCATGTAGCCGGGCGCCGCATCGTGCCGGACGAGCACGCCCTCCGGCCGGATGCCGAGCGTCAGGCCACCGTTGGCATGCCCGTTGAGCTTGGACAGGAGCCGGTGCGGGAACTCGAAGCCCGCCGGCGCGTCGCCGACCGTCACTGAAGCGGCGCCGGGCCGATCCGCGACGCGGGCCTCGGCGATGTTCATCACCGGGCTGCCGACGAATTGCGCCACGAACAAGTTCGCCGGGTGCGAATAGACCTCGTCCGGCGTGCCAACCTGCTGAATGAAGCCCTCATGCATGATGACGATTCGGTCGGCGAGGCTCATCGCCTCGATCTGGTCGTGGGTGACGTAGATCGTCGTCGATCCCTGCTTGACGTGCAGGCGCTTGATCTCGGCCCGCATCTCCTCGCGCAGCTTGGCGTCGAGCGCGCCGATGGGCTCGTCCATCAGCATGGCCTTCGGCCGCCGCACGAGCGCCCGGCCAATCGCCACGCGCTGCATGTCGCCGCCCGAAAGCGCCGACGGCCGCTTGTCGAGCAGGTCGGTGATACGCAGGACCCGGGCGACCTCGCGCACGGACTTGTCGACCTCGCCGCTGCTCATGCGCGTGGCGCGCAGCGGAAAGGCGACGTTCTCGAACACCGTCATGTGCGGGTAGAGCGAGAAGGACTGGAACACCATGGCGATGTCGCGGTCGGCGGCCTTGAGGTGCTGCACCGGCTTGCCGTCGATCAGGATGTCGCCCTTGTCGATCGTCTCCAGCCCCGCCACCGCGCGCAGCGTCGTGGTCTTGCCGCAGCCGGACTGGCCGAGCAGCACGATGAACTCGTTGTCGGCGATGGCGAGGTTCAAATTGTGGATGACCTGGACGGCACCGAAGAATTTCTCGATGCCGCGAAGTTCGATCTGCGTCACTGCCGGGCTCCCTCATGCGTCGCGGCGCCGGTTTCCTCGCTCTGCTCCGGCGCGATCTTGGACGTGATGTTGAAGCCGATCAGCCCGATCAGGATGATCGTCACGCCGTAGGAATGCAGGTTGAGGCTCCATGGCTGGCAGAGCGCGACGATGCCGAGCACCATCAGGATCTGCGAGGCCGGCAAAAGGTACTTCTCGTTGGCGGCGCGGAAACTCATTTGCGGATTGCTCCGAACGTCACGCCGCGAAGCAGATGGTTGCGCAGCAGGAAGGTGAAGATCGCGACCGGCAAAAGGAACAGGAAGGTGCCGGCTGCGATCGTGGTCCAATCCGGCAGGCCGGAGCCGATCTGCGACGGGATGAAGGGCGGCGCCGTCTGGGCGCGCCGGTTGGTCATGATCAGCGCGAAGGCGTATTCGTTCCAGGCGGTGATGAAGCAGAACACGGCTGTCGCCGCGATGCCCGTCGCCGCTTCCGGCAGCACGATCTTGAAGAAGGCCTGCATGCGCGTGTAGCCATCGACGAGCGCTGCTTCCTCATATTCCTTCGGGATCTCGTCCATGAACCCTTTCATCAGCCAGACCGAGAAAGAGAGGTTGAACGCGACGTAGAGGATGATCAGCCCGATATGCGAGTCGTTGAGGCCGACCATCCGGTACATCAGGAACATCGGGATGGCGACCACCACCGGCGGCAGCATGCGCGTCGACAGGATGAAGAACAAAAGATCCGCCTCGCCGGCGATCTTGAAGCGGGAGAAGCCGTAGGCGGTGAACGTTCCCATGCCGACCGCCAGCACCGTGCTGATGACCGCCACGATCAGGCTGTTCATGAACCGGTCGGGATACTGCGAAAGCTGCACATCCTTGCCGACCTTCAGCACCCGCTCGCCGCCGTCATAGATGCGTTTTTCCCACCACGGCGCGGCTTCGTAGACTTGCGGGTCGACGGGCTTCTGCATCTGCACGCGCTTGGTGAAGAGACGCACGAACGGCGTCACCTCCGGCTGGAACAGCACGGTGGGCGGCACGCTGACGGCGAGCTCCTTCGGCTTGAACGCCGTCGAGGCGATCCAGTAGATCGGCGCCAGGAAGATCAGGGTCGCGACCAGCACGGCGGCGATTGCCGCGCGGTTGAAAGCGACTTCGGAAGAAGTGCGGACGGCGGCCATCTCAGCGCTCCTTCACCTTGTTGAGATACTTCACGTAGAGGTTGGTGATGGCCAGCACCATGATCAGCACGATGTAGGCCAGCGCGCAGGACTTGCCCGTATCCCACTGCTGGAAGGCCTGCTTGTAGAGCCGGATCGCGATCAGCTCGGCGGTCGGCTGGGTCGTCATCGTGTAGGCGATGTCGAAGGTCTTGAAGGCTTCCATGGTGCGGAAGATCAGCGCGATGAGAAGGATCGGCGAGACCAGCGGCAAGGTGATGCGGGTAAAGGTGTACCACCATCCGGCGCGGTCGATCGCGGCGGCCTCGTAGAGATGCTGCGGCACCGCCGACAGGCCGGCAAGCGACAAAAGCATGACGAAGGGCGACCACATCCAGATGTCGGTGATCGCGACCGCGTAGAGCGCGCTGTCGGGATTGGAGAGCCAGGCGAAATCGCCAAGGCCGAAGACATAGTTGATCGGGCCCCAGGACGGACTGTAGAGCAGTTGCCAGAACAGGCCGACGACTGCCGCCGACATCATCATCGGCAACAAAAGCAGCGTGGTGATCAGGCCCTTCATCGGAAAGGAGCGGTTGAGCAGAAGCGCAAGGCCGAAGCCGACGACCATCTGACCCGCCACCGAAACGATGACATATTTCGCCGTGATGACGAAGTTCGACCAGATGTGGTCGTCACTGAGCAGCTCGCGATAATTCTGCAGGCCGACGAACTGCCATGGCTCGCTGCGGTTCGCAGCGAAGTTCGTGAAGGAATAGCCGAGCGAATAGATCAGCGGAAAAATGTTGAAGACGATCAGGAAAACCAGCGTCGGGATGATGAACAGATTGCGGATGGTCAGGTCCGACCAGCCGCGCGCGGCGGCCCTGGAGGCCGGATCAAGATTGGTGAGGGCTACCGAAGCCAACGAATGTCTCCCTGAAAACAGGAATGCCGGAGGGGAAACCCTCCTCCGGCATTCTGACTGTGGTGCTTACTTGTAGCGGTTGTACTTGGTGAAGGTCGCCTTCCAGTCGGCGGCGGTCTTGTCGAGCGCCTCCTGGGCGGTGCCCTTGCCGCCGACCACGAATGGATAGATGTTCTGGTTCAGCTGATCGAGCACTTCGGCGTATTCAGGCGTTGCCCAGAAGTCCTTGACCATGAACATCGTGTCGTAGAACGCCTTGTTGTAGGGCGTCGCGTTCTGGAAGGCATCCGACTTCAGCACGGCCTGGCTGCAGGTGTAGCCGCCGAGGTCGGCCCATTTCTTCTGGGTCTCGTCCTTGATGAACCATTCAAGGAACTTCATCGCCTCGTCCTGGTTCTTCGAATACGAGACGACCGAGATGCCCTGGCCGCCGAGAGCGGCGAAGCGCTTGCCGTCCGGGCCGGCCGGGTTGGCGAAGAAGCCGGTGACGTCGGCATAGGGATTGGTGGCCTTGTTCACCAGCGGCGGGAAGAAGGCGAAGAAGTTCATGCTCATCGCGGCGAGGCCGCCGGTGATCGCCTGATTGTCTTCCACGAAGAAGGTCTTGCCCCAGCCGGGCGGCGTGAACTTGTAGAGTTGCTTGTACATGTCGAGGCCGGCGGCAGCCTCCTTGGAGTTGGTGATGCCGTCGACCTTGTAGGTGGCGTAGTCGCCGAGATCGCCGCCATAGCTGAAGATGGCGCTTTCGACGCCCATCGCCATCGCGTCATAGGAATTGTCGGTGTAGATGGCGACGCCGTAGCGCTTCTGGTCCGGACGGTGGAAGAACTCGGCGATGTCGCGCAGTTGCGCATAGGTGGTCGGCACGGCGAGATCGTAGCCATACTTCGCCTTGAAGGCCTCCTTCTCCTTCGGGTCCTCGAACCAGTCCTTCCGGTAGGACCAGCCGATCGCGTCGCCTTCCAGCGGGATCGCCCAGTATTTGCCGGACCCGCCGGGATATTCGGCATAGTACTTGATGGTGGCGGGCGCCATCACGTCATTGAGCTTGTGCTGGTTGAAGAAGTCGGTGAGGTCGACATAGTGGCCTTGCGTCGAACCGGCGCCGAGCCATTGCGAGTCGCCGACGACCATATCGTAGGCGTCGCCATGCGCGTTGAATTCGGTGAAGGCCTTGGTCTGGAAGTCGGGCCACGGCGTGGTCTGAACCGTGACCTTCACGCCGGTCTCGGCCGTGTAGTCGTTGACGAGTTCCTGCAGGTAGTTCGCCGGATCCCATTCCGCCCAGAAGATGGTGAGTTCCTTGTCCTGCGCGCGGACGGATGTCCCGCAGGCAAGTGCCAGCCCGATACCAGCGATCACGCTGGTCACTATCTTGCGCATAGTTTTCCTCCCTTGTGCGCATTCCACCGTGTCATGCGAGCCGGCGGTGAGGCCGACCCTGGTAGTTCCTCCTGTGATGCTCCTCCCCGGTTTCAGGCCTCCTCGCCCTGCCGGAAATGGATCGCAGCCCTGACTTTTTCTCCGCGTTGTCGGTCCTAATCTGGTATTACCAATTTTCGCTTGGCGTCAAGCGCTTTCTTGAGCGGCTGACAGCATCCGAACAAGCGGATCGTTACGATATCCGGCTGTTTTCCCTTGTTTTTCCTACTCTGCGATACGTGGAGCCCTTGTCACGGGCGGTCCATTACAATTAACATTCGAAACTGGCCCCGCAATCTGGTCGAACCAGATTTAAGCAGCTGTCGCCTTTGACGCTGCAGCCATTCCTGCTCATGTCGCTCCTGATTCCGCCATCGCGGCGCGCACCAGCGCGCCCGCCGCCCATTGCGCCACCGACATCATCTCAGCGCTGTCCAGCCCCCAGATGTCCTTCAGCACCGTGACCACCTCGACGCCGAACACCAGCGACAGCGCCTGCGCCAGGCGCCTGAACTGACGCGGCTTCAAGCGGCCCTTGAGCGGCGCGATCGCATCCTTCAGCAGGTCGACGCGATGGCCGCGCGTGAAGGCGGGCTCGGATCCGAGCGTGCCGGCCTGCCGCCGTGCCCATTGGTCGAGGGACAGCTTCAGCGCCGCCTTGAACGTCGCCTCGAAGGCCTCGATGCGCGGCATCGCGGTGGCGAAGAGATCCGCCACGCGCCGTTCGGCATCATCGGAGGCCGACTTCCAGGTGAGAATCGGGCCGAGCCCTTCATCGACCACGGCCTGCACCAGCGCCGCCTGGCTCGGGAAATACCGGTAGGCGGTTGCGCGCGACACCCCCGCCGCCTCCGCGACCTCGCTGACCGAGGGTGTCATGCCGGACTGCATCAGCCGCGTCGCCGTTTCCAGCATCAGCCGCCTGGTGCGGGCACGCGCGCCCTTCTCGACGGCAGGCGCCTCGGCGATCTCATCCTTGGCGACGGCTTGTTGACGTGAGACATCCATATCAATACGATACGCGCGTCTCAAAAATTTGCAATGGCGCAACGCCAGGCAAATGACGGGGCCCCACCAGCGACGAGGCTTTGCCGAGGAGCTTACGGGTGGGGCAAAAAATTAGGTCCCCACCAGCGACGAGGCTTTGCCGAGGAGCTTAAGGGTGGGGCAAGAAGGCAGGCGGCAAAGCCGACCATGCCGGACGACGGGGAAACGCGCATGAAGCGCATCTATGTGGTCGGCACCGCCGACACCAAAGGCGAGGAGCTTGCCTTCCTGGCCGACGCCGTCGCTGCTGCGGGTGGCGCGGTCGTGCGTGTCGATATCGGCACGCGGGGCGCGACCGTCCCGGTCGATATCCCGGCCAGCGAGATCGCCGCGCATCATCCCAAGGGAGCCCACGCGGTTCTCGGCCTCGATGACCGCGGCGCTGCCGTTGCCGGCATGGGCGTCGCCTTCGCCGGTTTCATCCGCTCGCGCGACGACATCGCCGGCGTGATCGGCATTGGCGGCGGCGGCGGCACCTCGATCGTCACCGCCGGCATGCGCGCGCTGCCGCTCGGCCTGCCCAAGCTCATGATCTCGACGCTGGCATCCGGCGACACCGCGCCTTATGTCGACGTGTCCGACATCATCATGATGCCGTCGGTCACCGACATGGCGGGACTGAACAGGCTCTCCCGCGCCGTGTTGCACAATGCCGCCCAGGCGATCGCCGGCATGGCGGCAAAACCGGCCCCGATCGCCGCCGGCAAGCCGGCGCTCGGGCTCACCATGTTCGGCGTCACCACGCCTTGCGTGACGGCGATCGTCGAGCGCCTGCGCGCCGACTATGACTGCATGGTCTTCCACGCCACTGGCACCGGCGGCCGCTCGATGGAGAAGCTCGCCGACAGCGGCCTGCTGGCCGGCGTCCTCGACATCACCACGACCGAGGTCTGCGACCTGTTGCTGGGCGGCGTGCTGCCGGCGACGGAGGATCGTTTTGGCGCCATCGCCCGCACGAAACTGCCCTATGTCGGCTCGGTCGGCGCGCTCGACATGGTGAATTTCTGGGCGCCGCCGACCATCCCGGAAAAATATCGTGGGCGACTGTTCTACGAGCACAATCCCAATGTCACGCTGATGCGCACCACGGCCGACGAATGCCGCCGGATCGGTGAATGGATCGGCGGCCGCCTTGCCCGATGCGACGGTCCAATCCGCTTCCTGATCCCGGAAATGGGCGTCTCGGCGCTCGATATAGAAGGCGGCGCCTTCTTCGACGCGGAGGCCGACGCGGCGCTGTTCGACGCGATCGAGCGCACGATCGAGCCGACGAAGGACCGCACCGTCACGCGCCTGCCGCTGCACATCAACGATCCCGCTTTCGCCACGGCCGCCGCCGAGGCGTTCCTAGACATCGCCAAGAAGTGAGACAGCATGGCCGCCATTCCGCGCAAAACGATCCTGGAGAAATTCGGCAAGATGATCGCCGACGGCGTGCCGATCGTCGGCGGTGGCGCCGGCACCGGCCTGTCGGCCAAGGCCGAGGAAGCCGGCGGCATCGACCTGATCATCATCTACAATTCCGGCCGCTATCGCATGGCCGGGCGCGGCTCGGCCGCCGGCCTGCTCGCCTATGGCAACGCCAACGAGATCGTCAAGGAGATGGCCTATGAGGTGCTGCCGGTGGTGAAGAAGACGCCGGTGCTGGCCGGCGTCAATGGCACCGATCCCTTCGTCATCATGCCGCTGCTGCTTTCCGAACTGAAGACGATGGGCTTTTCCGGCGTGCAGAACTTTCCGACCGTCGGCCTGTTCGACGGCACCATGCGCCAAAGCTTCGAGGAGACCGGCATGGGCTTTGGGCTCGAGGTCGACATGATCGCCGAGGCGCACAAGCTCGACTTGCTCACCACGCCCTATGTCTTCAATCCCGACGAGGCGCGCGCCATGACCAAAGCCGGCGCCGACATCGTCGTCGCCCATATGGGTGTGACGACCGGCGGCTCGATCGGCGCCACCTCGGCGAAAACGCTCGACGCCTGCGTGAAAGAAATCGACGACATCGCCGATGCCGCGCGCTCGGTGCGCAAGGATGTCATCCTGCTGTGCCATGGCGGGCCGATCTCGATGCCCGACGACGCCCGCTACATCCTCGAGCGCTGCGAGGGTCTGCACGGCTTCTATGGCGCAAGCTCGATGGAACGGCTGCCGGCCGAGGCGGCGATCGCCAGGCAGACGGCGGATTTCAAGGCGATCACGAAAAAGAAGGGATGAGGCAATGGCCGACAGGAGCAAGGTGTTTGTATACCCGAAGGATGTCAGCGCCTTCGGCTTCGACTGGGGCAGACTGTCGCTGACCGTGGCGCCGGAAGTGAACGGCGCCGAACGCTTTTCAGGCGGCGTCGTCGACTTGCCGCCCGGCCAAGGCCACACCCGCCACAATCATCCCGGCGCGGAAGAGATCATCTTCGTCATCTCCGGCCATGGCGAGCAGATGGTGGAGGACGAGAAGGGCAATCCGGTGGTGGCGAAGGTCGGTCCCGGCTGCACCATCTACGTGCCGGAAAGCCGCTTCCACTCGACGCTCAACACCGGCGACCAGCCGATGCAGCTCTTCGTCGTCTATTCGCCGGCCGGACCGGAATTGGCGCTGCGCGACCTGCCCGACTTCAGGCTGCTGCCGGCGGGCACATAATTTTCAGCGTCGCAGCCCCCTTATCCGGCCGCTTCGCGGCCACCTTCTCCCCGGCGGGGAGAAGAGGCTGGCGGCGGCGCTTACCTGCTCCTCTCCCCTCGGGAGAGGTCGGATTGCCCCGAATTGCCCTTCGCAATTCGGGGCAATCCGGGTGAGGCGGAGCGCCGTCGAGGCTAAGCTGCCGCCCCACCCCTATTCCACCCACGCCCGCGATCGCCGAACATCACATAACCGCTGTCGGTCACCGCGACTGTGTCCTCCAGCTTGATGAAGCCGCGCGTCGGATGAAGCATGGTCGTCTCGACCGACAGCACCATGTTCTTTTCCAGCGGCTTGGCGGCGTAGGTGCCTTCATAGGCGACCGGATGGTTGGTCATCAGGAAAGGCGCCTCATGCGTGATCAGGCCCATGCCATGGGCGAAGAAATCGGTATAGGCCGCGACCTTGGATGCCTTCAGCACGCTCTCGGCATGCGCGATCATGTCGCCGCCGAGCGTGCCGGCCTTTACCTTGGAAAGGGCTGCCTGCTGCACGGTTTCGACCTCGGCGAGCAGATCCTCCAGCTCGGCATCCGGCTCGCCGAGCACGCCCATGCGGCAGAGGTCGCCGATATAGCCGTGATAGTTGCCGCCGGAATCGATCGACATCACCTCGCCCTTCTTCCACGCCTGACTTGAGGCGGCGCGGTTGTGGCTGGAGCCCAGCGTCAGCAGGCAATATTCGAAATGCGCGCCGCGATTGGTCTCCTCGCGCCTCAGCCGCTCGATGATGTCTGTCTTGCTTGTGCCCTCGCGCGCCCAGGCGATCGTCGCCAGCATGGAATCGGTGATCAGTTCGGAGGCGATGCGCAGCTGTTCCAGCTCGGCCTCGGTCTTGATGGCGCGCATGCTCTCGAGCATGCCGGTCGCATCGATCAGCTTCGCGTCCGGCAGCGCCTTGCGGATCAGCGCATACGCGTCGGACGGCAGGAAGCCCGGCTCGATGCCGATGCGGGCGGCTTCTTTGCCGATCCGCTTCAGATGCTCCACCGCCAGATTGGCGGCATCGAGCGTGCCCCAGCAGGCGGCATGCAGGGTCGGCGTCCAGAACGGATGGTTCTGATGCTCGCCGCCTTCCATCTTGTTGCCGATATAGGCCGCGTGTTCCGGCCCGCCCTTCTCGTAAAGCACGATCGGCAGGTAACGGCTGTGGCCGATCGCATCCATCGCCGCGAAGAAGATGAACTTGTAGCCGCCGAGCAGATATTGCGTGTTGTGCTTGGAGGTGGCGAAGAGCACGTCGATGCCGGCCTCTTCCATCAGCCGGTCCACCCGCGCCTGGTCAAAGGGAACACTGCTGACCTCGGTCTTGCCCGGAGCGATGTTCATCTGGCTCTCCCTGTTTTTCATCGGTCGCAGGAGCGCCGAACGTTATGATTTATGGCTGTCGGCCAAATCTGCATCATTTTGGCCGCTCTGGTCCAGCCAGAACTGATCACTTTCAAGCCAAAGGCGGTTTATGTCCGAATCTCTATCCCGCTTCGCTATAATCTGGTCCTACCAGATAAAAATATGAGAGCTTCTTTCGGCCGGCTGGTCCAGCGGACGGAAATTTCAAAGCCAAGCCATGATGCGCCAAATCCGTCTCTGGCGAAACCTTTGCCAAGGCCCATAATCACGCGATTGGCGCGCCTGCCACGGCGCGAAGAGGGGAGTTGAACGATGTCCGAATTGACGATTTCACGCCGCGGCCTGCTGGCCGGCTCGGCGCTGCTGCTGGGCTCGACCGCGCTGCCGACCATCGGCTTCGCGCAGACGCCGAAGAAAGGCGGCCGCCTGGTGCTGGCCGCCGATTCCGAGCCGCGCAACCTTAACCCTGCGATCGTTGCATCGAACGGTGTCTTCTTCATTTCCAGCAAGATCGTCGAGACGCTGGCTGAAGCCTCTTTCGACGGCAAGGACGGGCTTCAACCCCGGCTGGCGCTCTCCTGGGAGGGTGCTGCCGACGGCCTGTCGGTGACCTTCAAGCTGCGCGACGGCGTCAAATGGCATGACGGCAAGCCCTTCACCTCCGCCGACGTCGCCTTCTCGGCGCTGCAGATCTGGAAGCCGCTGCAGAATCTCGGCCGCACCGTGTTCAAGGACCTGCAGGCCGTCGACACGCCGGACGAGCTGACGGCCGTCTTCAAATTCGCCAAGCCGACGCCGTTCCAGCTCATCCGCAACGCGCTGCCGGCGCTGTCGAGCGTCGTGCCGAAGCACGTTTATGAAAACGGCAAGATCGAGGACAACCCGGCCAACAACGCGCCGGTCGGCACCGGTCCGTTCAAATTCGCCGAATACAAGGCCGGGCAATATTACCGGCTGACGAGGAACGACGCCTATTGGGGCAAGGACGAGCCCTATCTCGACGAGATCGTCTATCAGGTGCTCCCCGATCGCACGTCCGCCGCAGCTGCGCTGGAAGCGGAAGAGATACAGCTCGCCGCCTTCTCCGCCGTGCCGCTCGCCGATCTCGACCGCATCTCCAAGGTGCCGGGCCTGAAGGTCATCACCAAGGGTTATGAGGGGCTGACCTACCAGCTCGTCGTCGAGATCAACCACCGCCGCAAGGAGCTGGCCGATCTGAAAGTGCGACAGGCCATTGCCCATGCCATCGACAAGGATTTCGTCGTCAAGACGATCTTCCTCGGCTACGCCGCGACCGCCACCGGCCCTGTGCCGAAGAACGACCCGCAATTCTACACCGCCGACGTGCCGACCTATCCTTTCGACGTCGCCAAGGCCAACGCGCTGCTGGACGAAGCAGGCTACAAGCGCGCCGACGACGGCAAGCGCTTTGCGCTGAAGCTTTTGCCGGCACCTTATTTCAACGAGACGAAGCAGTTCGGCGATTATTTGCGCCAGGCGCTGGCGGCGATCGGCATCGACGCCCAGATCGTCAACAACGACTCGGCAGCCCACATCAAGGCCGTCTACACCGACCATGCCTTCGATCTCGCCGTCGGCCCGCCGGTGTTTCGCGGCGACCCGGCGATCTCGACCACCATCCTGGTGCAGAGCGGCATTCCCGACGGCGTGCCCTTCTCCAACCAGGGCGGCTACAAGAACGCCGAGCTCGACGCGCTGATCGTCGAGGCATCCGAGACGCTCGACACCTCGGCTCGCACCGAGCTCTACAAGGAGTTTCAGAAAAAGGTCGCCGCCGACCTGCCGCTAATCAACGTCGCCGAATGGAGCTTCATCTCCGTCGCGCGCGACACGGTGGGCAACATCGCCAACAACCCGCGCTGGGCTGTGTCGAACTGGGCGGACACTTATTTGGAATCGTGAGACACTCGCGCGGATGAGAGTTCGCGAAGAAATCGGAATTTGGCCGGAGGCCGCGTTCCGTCACCCCCCTCTCTGTCCTGCCCGACATCTCCCCCTCAAGAGGGGAGATCAGCAGTTCCTCCGTCCCGCCAGTTCTGCAACCTCGAAAATTGGCGAAACCGTTGCTGATAGCCAATCTCCCCCCTTGAGGGGGAGATGTCCGGCAGGACAGAGAGGGGGGCCTTGGCTCGGCTTTTTCAATAGCCAGCGTATCGCCACCCCTTCGAGGCGCGCATGACA
>NZ_RZRX01000180.1:0-13547 GCF_003997405.1 Mesorhizobium sp. M2A.F.Ca.ET.042.01.1.1 | reverse complement strand
GGGGGTGAGTGGGGCCACGCCACCATCGAATTCAATAACGGTTGTTTCGAAACTTTGCGATCTCTTTGCTCACCATGGTTGGTGACAAAGGAGCGAAGTCGAACGCGTCGTAAAGCGGTCTGAGTAGCGAAACCAGCACTTCAGCAAGGTTGTCCTCGATGATGGACGCTCGCGCTTGCCCCTGCATTTTCACTGTGTCGACAAAACACTCGCGTTCATAGCTAAGGTAACGCGAATCAAACAGGGCCGACATCCGTCGACCCTTCAAGCCATCGTATTGAATGCGCACCGAAATCTCGGGGTCCTCACCAAACAACCTAGCAAGGCGCGCAACATAAAGCAGTGTCTCGCCGATGCGCCAAACTGGCATCGTCAAATCGATAGACGTTCCCGGCTCAGCCTTTTCTGTGAAATCCTCGTCGTAAGATCGAACTTCGTAAAGAAAGCCGTCTGGCCGAGCACGCCAAAAATCACAGTGTCGACCATCCCTAGCTTTTTCGCTCGGAGTACCAACCCAGGTCTCGATCACCTCGCCTACGGGTACTGGTCCAATCGGCTTCCGCTCAAGGAGCACAAACGGACCCCATCCGGTCAACCTGACTTCGCTTGCCTTCCGTAGATTCTCCAGCAGACTTCTAAGTCCCGACGCAGGCTCTACACCCAAAATCTGGGACGATTGCTCATAGTGCCCAAGAGGGAAGCGCGCAGGATCATCCTTGGGCAATGGCACCAGACGCATTTTCCAACTGTCCCGCGAGTCGTCTGTGAACTTTAACAGTTCGTCGATCTGCTCCCGCGCCAATGAATCTAGTGAGCGCCCTTGTACGATGCCCCTTATTGCTTCGAGCAGGCTATCCTTGTTAGCGCGTACACATCTGTCGAGGAGTGTTCGCCATTCCTCGGCCGTAAACGGCTCCTCGCTTTTAGGACCTGGCTTTCGGATGTAAACCTTCTGAGCGAGGATTTCTCCGTCGGTACCCTTGGTTGCCATTACTGGAACAATTTGGCCGCCCGGCACAATTACGATCGCATGCTCATTGCCCGATGCTGGATGAGTCAAATGGACCAGGTCGCAGTGAATATGAGGATCCGCGTACTTATTTATTGCCGCATTTATAGCGTCGGCCGTGTACCGGCCAATTTGAGCTGGCCGAGGGTAGGAACCGATAGGAGCGTTGATGCCTTCGCGCATTCCAATGACAATAGTTCCACCTCCATGATTTGCGAGCGCGATGGCAGCCTTGGCGAGTGGCGCTCGACCCGCTGGAACAGCGAGATCGAGCCAAGACTTGAATTCTGTTGCGAGTGTCTCGTTTTGAAGTTGAAATAATTGTTTAAGGTCTTCTATCTTTGCCACTGCAAGCGCCTCGGCGACATATTAAGGTTCTATGATTATCATCCGCGGTGAAGTTAGTACACAGAGCGGGCTTCAAACGCTACCACAGGTGCAGGTCATGCCGGTTAGAATTGCGATTGAACGGCGCCTCCCTCAAGACAGCGAACAGATGGTGGCCATGCGCGAGCGCTTGATAGAGATATGCCAAAATTATCTCGACAGCGGATTTGGGGATGGCAATGCTGAACAAAGGCTTTGCTCGCCTGACGATTTCACCTATTATCAGCAACTTTCCGAAGTGTTGCTGGCTCATCAACTTACAACAGCTGGCATTGACTTCACCCATCAAGCTATTGGGCCAGACTTTTGTATCAACCACAATGGAAGGCGTATCTGGATTGAGGTGATTGCACCGACTCCTGCAAACATCCCAGAGGCTTGGCTCTCCGCCACAGACGGCGTTCGCGAATTTCCACATGAAGCAATCCTTCTTCGGTGGACTGCCGCCATCAAGCAGAAGGCGGAGGTCTTACTTGGAAATCTACCCGGAGCCAACGGCTATCTTGCCAACGGCATCGTTGGCCCGCGTGACTGCTACGTGATAGCGATCAACGGACGTCTCTTGCGTGGCTTAGGCGGCGCATTGCAAGCGTTGATCGGTATTAGTCAGTTTCCGTTCGCGGTTGAGGCGACATTTGCAGTTGGCCCACTTCAGGTGCGGATCAATCGCGAAACGCTAGAGGCATCGGAGCCTGAGCATCAGCAACGGTATTTGATTCACAAGCCGGTTGGCCAACCCGTTCCCGCCGATACGTTTCTCGATCCGCGCTTTGCTCCTATCAGTGCGATTTGGGCGGTCGATATTGATGAATTTGCGGTTATGGATCTGCCGGCTAGGATGGTTGTTGTTCATAACCCGAACGCAATTAACCCTCTACCCGTTGGTTTTTTGCCCGCCCAAGACGAATATGTCGCGAGCGTTATTGATGCCCGGACTTATCGCCTTGATCGAGTCGAAGGCCGAACGCTGCGCCCTGTGGAGAATTTGGTAACAGTCGGTGTTCATCACCCACCGTGTTCCAATTGTTGATTGTGTTCGCGTCCCGCTTTTGATTCGATAGGCCGCTGGACGAATTTGCGAGCCTATCAACCCAAACGAGTAATCATGAAAAAGGCTGCGGCGGTCGATTTGTGGGTTCAACTATTAGCTAGAGCCAGAGCTAACGACTGGTCATCGTTCCAAGATCCGGAATATTCGATAAGCGATACGGACCGCGAGGTCGTAAGGCAGGCTTTCCTTGATGCCGGGTGGCATGCAACCGACATCGAGGCTTTGGAGGATGGAACTCGTCAGAGGTCTGTTTCTGCGCCAGTTACAAGCGAAGGTGTAAACCGCAACTCCGAAGCAATGTTGGAGCGGTTACTCAAGCCGCTGATGAGTGGATTGTCACCGGCAGATCGACTGCTGGCCGACGAAGCTCATTTCGTCGTGGAGCCAAAAGCTGGCCCGTTGGTTTCAACGATCAACGTTCCGATGACCGACGAAACTATCATCGCTATGGGAACACATTTCACGCGCTACTGTGGCCTGATCGCTAGGGCGTATGTCCGAACCTGTAACCTGCTGCCCTTCGCGACAGGTATGGAGTACAGTGAGAATGACTTACGTCTCAAATTGCGTCGAAATCCCGACCTGCTGTTCTATTGGTGGCGCATCTTCACTTCATACGCGTTGACGGGAACTCATTGCCTTACTGAGTTTAAGCCATCAACCAAGGATGAAATACTTTTTGTTGAACAGATGGCGGCTGCCATGGAGATTTTTGCGCTCGCTCATGAACTTGGACACCACTGCCTCGCTCACGGTCGGCAACTCAACGGCTCAAGCGACTCTAGGAGCGAAGAATTCGAAGCGGATTCGTTTGCGGCCAAGCTGTGCGAGACCATAGAAGGAACTTTTGCGTATCGAGAAATGCAGGGGTATCCTTTACCGAACCCATACCTCTGGAGCGGAGCTGGCGGCATATTGCTCCTTGGGTCGATCGAAATTTTTAGGAAGGTCAAGGAAAAGATTTTCTACAATCCACACTTCAATACTCACCCTGATTTTGTCGACCGTGCGGACAAAATCACTCACAGGAATGTTTTGCAAATTGCGAGTTATCAGACCCGACTAGATTTCTGCAGTTCTGCCCGGAACGTACTCAAATGCGTGTTGTTGGAACTAGAACCAATCATGAGGGTCTGGCCTTTCGAGGAGTTGTCTCTGAAACTGCCGGAGGATTGGGAAGTAGCCCAAGAGGGCCGCACGCGCTCATTAGTCCCAGGCGGGCTTCAACACACTATATGACCTAGCGCATACTCAGCCTCCGTGCAAAAGCATCAGGTTGTCGTTCCCCCTCCCCGTTCCAAAAATCCCTCACCCCACGGACCATCTCCCTCGCGCGCTTATGCCTCGATGGTGGATGGGCTCAGCGCACGGGCTCGGGTCACTGGCGAGGTCGGGGATTGATCCGCGGCTATCGCTGGGACACGAGCCCGCTCGGGCTGCCTGAGGCGTGGACGCCCAGCCTTCGCGCCACGGTCGACCTGATGCTCGCGGCCGAAGCGCAGGTCGTGCTGTTCTGTGGGCCGGATTTCGTTGCGCTTTACAACGACGCCTATGCGCCGACCATCGGCGACCCGCGCGCGCTGGGCCGGCCAGGGCGGGAGAACTGGGCGGAGCTGTGGAATGACCTCGAGCCGCTGCCAAGCGGCGTGCTCGCCACCGCTGAATCTCAGCGCTAAGCCTGTGCGGTGAAAGTTGGCTCGGCAGTGATCTCCTAAATCCCGACCACCTCGCCCACGCTCTACCTCGCCGCCTTCCCCTTCTCGGCATCTCCCGCATCCTGCCCTTTCGGCGCCGGGGCGGTCGTCACGCCGATGGCGGAGATGCGCCAGCGGTTGTCGACGTTTTCGAAGGACAGGTCGAAATCGATCTCCAGCGGCTGCGTGGGAAACAGGCCGACAAGGTGCAGCTGCTTCTGGGGATCGAGAAAGGGCGGCGTGGAGAGCTGCGGGGCGACGACGGCAACCGCCGTCAGGTCGGCGCCGGACTGGCGCAGCGCCTGGAACCTGATCGCCAGGTCGGCGGCGGTGTTCTGAGCGCGGAAGCCTGGCGAGCCCATGTCCCTCAGCACGGTGAAATTGCCTGTTTCCACCGCCTGCTGGAGAGCCATCATCGTGCTGCGGGCAAGGTAGATCGCCTGCGCGGCGTTTGCCGGCCAGGCGGGCGCGGTGGGCGCAGCCGGTGGCGCCGCCTTCTTCTTGCCCGGCGCCGGCGCCTGGGTCTGCGTCTGGGCAAGGCCAGGTGCGGCGGCGCACATGGCCAGCATCGCCGCCAGGAGAATCGTGACTGTTCGCATCGGGATCATCCTGGCGCGCCGGCGCTTCCTACCAGCTCATCCTGAGGCCCAGCCGTCCGCCGGCCATGTTCCGGTTGGGATCGAAGGCGATGCCGCCATTGAGCTGGAGCTGCGAGCCGAGCCGGGCGCCGGCGCTGAGCGCAAAGGCGTTGGCGCCCTCGAACGTGCCCCAGTTCAGGGTGGTGACGAATTTCTCGTCCGGCAGCACGGTCGGCGCGCCGGCCAGCGCCATCGCCATGGCGACGCCGGAATAGGCGCGGCTGCCGACGCTGTCGATGCGGGAGTTGAGGCTGTTGAATTGCGCGGGATCGGAAAAGCCGAGCGAGCCCGGGGTCACCGAGGCGAGATGGCCGCTGGCGTCGGTGGTGACGATCTCGATCGCGCCGGTCTGGGCCGATGAGCTGGCCGCCGACGTCAGGCCGGGCATCGAATAGGTGTTGCTTGCCGTGCCGAACACCTGCTCGTTCTGCCTTGTCGCGACCGCACCCGAGCCGTAGGCGGCCGAGCCCGCATAGGCGGCGCTGGCGCCGGTGCCGATCGCAATGGCGTTCAGGCCGCCCGAGGATGCGCCCGACCCCATGGCGATCGCGTTGGCGCCGGTGACCGTCGTGCCATTGCCGAATGCCAGCGCATTGGTGGCGTTGACCGTGCTGCCGGATCCGATCACCACCGATCCCGACGAATTGGCGGTGCTGGCGACAATGTTGTTCGAGCCGAAGACCTGGATGCCGTTGCCGTTGCCGGCGACGTTCGGGGTGTTGACGGCATTGTCGTCGCCATAGACGAAGGACTTGTCGCCATTGACGACATTGGGGTCGCCGATCGCGTAGCTGCCATTGCCCCTGACGGTGTTGCCGGTGCCGAAGGCGCCGCTATCGTCGCCGGTGACGCTGTTGTTCGAGCCGATGACGGTGGTGTTGTCGCCCTGCGACTGGTTGTTGGTGCCGCCGGCCAGCGCATTGGTGCCGCTGGCGTTGCTGCCGGAGCCTGCCGCGGTGGAGTTGGTGCCGCTGGCGTTCGGCTGCGCGCCCGAGGCGGTCGTGTCGTAATAGGGCGGATTTCCGCCGCCGCCGCTGATGCAGGCCAGGTCGCCCGCGGCATTGGTGCCGATGCCGGAGGTGCAGCCCGCGAGCGATGCGAAGCGAACGGTGCCCACGACATCGAGGCCGGCGGCCGGCGCGGTCGTGCCGATGCCCACATTGCCGTTTGCGGCGATGGTCATGCGGGTCACGCCATCGGTGGCAAGCAGAAGCCGGCCGCTCGAGCCGGTGGCCGAATGCGCGTTGATCAGCGAGGTGCCGACGCCGAAGCTCGCGCCGCCATAGCCGAAAGTCAGCGCATCCGCGTTGGCGGCCGAGGACACGCCGATCGTCTCGAACGTATCCTGGTTGGCGGCTCCATAGACATGCAGCCTGCTGTCGGGGGAAGCGGTGCCGAGGCCGACATTGCCGTTCGCGGCGATGTCGAGGCTGCTTGTCGGCGCGCCCGGCCGGATGCGGAACGGAAGCCGGTTGCCGTTGGTGGTGTCGCGTATGAAGAAATTCGCCTCGTTGCCGCCGACGTCCCAGGTCTGCGCGGTGAAGCCGCCGGCGCTTGTCTGCTCCAGGCGGATCGCCGGCGTGTCGCTTCGGGTTATCTGCAGCCCGAGAGCCGGGCTGGACGTGCCGAGGCCCAGATTGCCAAAGCTGTTGACATAGACCGCATTCTCCGGCGCGCCCGCATCGACGCGGAACACCATCTTATTGTTCGTCGCGTCCTGGATGCCGAAGTAGTTGGCGCCGCCGGAAGCGGAATCGTTCGCAATCAGCGCCCAGTCATTGGCGGCGTATCCGGCGTTCGTGCTTGTGTCGTCGAAGTAGATGCGTGTGTTGTTTTCCTTCACGACGATCGTGTTGAACCCGAAGGACTCGTTGTTGACGCAGTCGAACCCGACGCAGAGGCTTCCTTGCACGATCTGGTCGTCCGGAACGACATTGTCGGCAAGCGCGTCGGCGACCGGCATGGCGAGGATCGCGGCGCCGAGGCGCAACGCCACGCATTTCGTCGCGAGCTGTCTTGGTTTCGCCACAAGCCCCTCCCCCGAGGATCAATGATCGCAGATGTGCAGGCTTATGTGCCGGCCGCCGGTTTGGCAAGCAGTAGAAGCGCTCGCCGCCGGTCTTTATCGCGGGTGTGTTCCCAGAACATCACCAGTAACGGCCGGGCGGTGTTCAGATTCTTTTCCAGCTTGGATTGTGACGGCCATTGCGCGGCCTCAATGTGAACTGCACAGACAGGACGTGTCGCACAGGCTAATTTAGCAAATCTGAATATATTTAGCTGGTCCGCTTGTCCCCTTCCCGGCACAGTTGCACCCCTCGCGTGGAACCAACATGCCTCTGGCGCGTAGTTTCGCCATCGTTCCCAGCACAAGAAGGCAGGTGTCCATGCCCGTCCGCAGAAAACGCAGGAAGCACTCCGGCAGCGATCTCTTGCTGGCGCCGGCGGTGATCGGCATGCGGATGCCGCTGCTGGTGCTGGATGCCATGAGCCACGCACCCAACGGGCGAGAGGCCTTGCAGGCGGTGCAGGAAAAGGCGCTTGCGGGAACGCAAGGGCTGTTCGCGGCGCAGGAAAAGATGCTCGAGGCAGCGCTGCGCTTCTGGCCTGACGTCCTTTCCGGCAAAAGCCCGGCGCTTTGCGATGGAACGGTTGCGATGGAAGCGGCGGCCGCTGCCCTGCTGCCCGCGGCCAGGCAGGTGCGGCGCAATTTCGACCGGCTTTCGAAACGGCGCTGACCGCGCGCTTGCAGGAGCCGGGCGCCGGTGCTTGACCGGCCGGCTCAGCCTATGCCTAGCCGATCGTTGCGAGGAACCGGTCGGTGAAGCCGGCGAGCGCGTTCCAGTCTGTGAATTCGTGATCCTGCCCGGGGCCTGGGTCCTCGCCCTTCATGACGACGAATTTGACGAATTGCTCCTGGAAGTAATCGTATTTGGTGAAGCGCAAGGCGCCGCCCAGCAGAAGCGTCATGCTCGGCTGCCACCCCGTCACGGAGACGAAGCGGTCGACATATTTCTGGGCAGCGGCCTCGTGGCCTTCCAGCGCAGCCGACAGGCTGACCGATATCAGCGCCGAAGGCTTGCCGCTCAACAGGTCGTGATGCGCGAACACGAAGGTCGTGACGGCTTCCTGATGATGCTCCTGATGGACCGACGCGGCAATAACGAAGGCGTCGAAATGCCCGAGCTTCAAATCGGGCGTGAACTTCGCGCTGTCCAGCAGCTCGACCTGATGCCCGCGCCCGCGAATGTCGGTCGCCATCCGTTCGGCGACTTTCCTGGTCTGCCCTTCAGTCGTTCCATAGACAATCAAGAGGTTCACGATGTCCCTCCGAGGGGTGGAAAGGCATTGATGGGGACAATCCAGTGCCGTCTCGCCCAGCACGCCCGCGCCCCGATGCAGCGGAGCGCATCATAGCGCATGAAAGGAGTTTCACGCACCGATTTTCGCGGCGCAGCGGATGCCGGGGTGTCCGCGCGACGGACGGAGCGGGGTAGCGCTGCCTTATGCGACGCGGCTCGACTTCCATCCGCCAAGGCTTATGCGATCGCGCCATCCCGCGGCGGGTGTTTTTTAGCTATCTTGAATATTGCGGCGGACGCAGGTTCGCCGGGCCGGCGCCGGGGCGGGTGCTCCCATCAGGCAACAGGCGCCGGCCACTCGGAACCCGGCCCTGCGCATCAAGTGCCGGCTCGGTGTCCACCGCCAGCGCCGCTGCGCAGCCGATGTGCTGCCGCAGCCTTCTGTCCAGCCCGGGCGCTGCTATTCGCGGCTGTCGGCGAGCTCGTTCGAGGCGAGCGGGTTCATGCGCTCCAGCGTTCCGTCCTTCATGACGAACTGGTGCCATAGCGCGATCAGCGCATGGGCGCCGGCCAGCCACAGGATCAGCGTGCCGCCGGTTTCGTGCAGGTCGGCGATCAGGCCCGGCGCACCCTGCACGGGCGCGGCGAGCGCCGGCAGGTCCAGCCCCAGGAAGGAGACCTGGATGCCGAGGCGCGAGGCGGCGTACCAGCCGCTCAGCGGCAGCGCGATGAGGAACAGATAGAGCACCGTGTGTCCGGCGCGCGCGGCAAGGTCCATCCAGCGGCTCTGCGGGTCCTCGACGCGGGGCGCACCGCCCAGCCAGCGCGCCAAGAGGCGCGGCACGACCAGCAGCAGCACGGCAAGGCCGAGGGTAAAGTGCAGGTAGGGCGGGTCGGCGCGCGCATGGCGCCCGCCCTCGGCAGTGAACCAGGCAATGACGACCAGCAGGGCCGTAAGCCAATGGATCGCGATGGTGATCTGTGAATAGCGCCGCATCGGGCTTGCTCCGTCTTGTCAGGCGCGCACATGCCGAGGCCGGGAACGCCTCGGCGCGCAACGTTCATATGGTTCCGCGGCGTCCAGGCAGGCGCCCGCGGTAGCCCCTGTGCGGGGCGCGTTCAGGCGATGTCGGCCGGCGCGGCTTTGCGCTTGCGGCCGGTAATCATGGCGCGAACAAGGTTTTCATTGTGGCGAAGGCTTGCCAGCGCCACGCCGCCGATATGGACGAACACCAGCGCGAGCAGGCCGTGCGCGGCGAGGCTGTGCGCGTCTTCCACCCAGGACACGCCGAAATACGCATCGGTCGTCTGCATCCACCCGGTGACCGCTACCGACACCATCATGGCCATCAGCACGATCACCATCGCGCCGCCAGCCGGGTTGTGGCCGATATAGCGGGCCTCGCTGCCCTTGATGATGGCAACGACATAGCGCAGCACCGTCGCCGGATGGCGCACGAATTGCGAGAAGCGCGCATAGGGCGTGCCGACGATGCCCCACACCAGCCGCATGGCGACAAGCGAGGCGGCGGCGTAGCCGGCCCAGTGGTGGATGTCCTCGAAGCTTTGCGGGGTGAACCAGGCGATGGCGAAGCTCAGCACCAGCGCCCAGTGGAAGCCGCGCACGACACGGTCCCAGACGCGCACCACGTCGCGGGGCGCCTGGGCCGGTGCCGGCAAGGCCTGATCAGTTCTCGCCGGCTTCGGCATTGTCGAGCTTCTCCAGCGTCTCGGCATTGTAGGCGGTGTTGACCTTCTTGCCGTCCTTGTCGATCGCATAGACCTCGTAGCAGCCCTTCTCGGTCTTGATCTGGCGCACTTTGAGGCCCTCGGCCTTCAACTGCGCCTCGAGCGTCGCCTTGGGCTGGAACTTCGATTTCGCGGCGGTGCTGCAGGTGCCGGCGGCCAGCGCCGGTCCGGCGATCACGCCCGCGAGGGCGGCGATAAGAAGAGTGCGATACATGGGATCTCCATCCGGTTGGGAGGTTGCGGCGCGGCCGAGGATTCAACCGACAGGCCGTGACGGCTTGCGCGCGTCATTGGCGAGGCATAGCGAATCCAAGCTGACAACCGACTGACAGCCGGTCCAGAAGAGTGGCCGGCGCGGAAAACGGGGCGGCGTGCCCGATATCGCTAGAATTTGCGACTAGTGGCACTGCACAGGGATTTTGACCGGTCGGCTCTGTTTGCGTTGGCAGGTGGCATGCGTTGGAGATTGGCCGAAACGCCCATCGCGATCGTCATGTATGGACGGCCCCTCTTGGGCAAGAGGGGCCGTCCATACATGACGAGGTTGGGGCGGCTTCAGCCAATCCCCGGCGTTTGCGCTGATTTCACGGACATGAACGGAAAGACTTGCGCCAAGACAAACGGCAACCTTTCAAAATCCCTGTGCAGTGCCACTAGTCCGGCGGGCTCCTACAGCTCGAGCGTCGGTTCGGTGTTGACCTCCAGCGCCGCTTCCGCCTCGTGATCCTCCTCGGGCAGGACCTCGCCATGCACCGCCAGCGGGCGGCCGATCCAGAGCGGGTCGACGAGATGGTCGCGCCTGGCATTGGCGGTGTTGGGGTGGATCAGGATGCTCAAGCCGCCATGGTTCAGCATCAGCCACGGAACCAGCGTGGCGAAAAGGCCGGTGGCGAAGGAGACCTGGTACATGGCCTGGTCATGCGGGCCGACCTTCTTGTCGTGCCAATTGCCCAGCCGCACGCGAAAACGCTCGCCGATGCGCTCGCGCAGCCATTCGGCGTGGCGGCGCTCGGCCGCATCGCCGTAATAGATATGGGCGTGATAGCTGGCGATCTCCGAAAGCTGTCTCGGATTATGTGGCGCGGCGTCGTTCATCGCGATGCTCCCCTCCCCGATGGTTCCATCCTGAACGGCGGGACTGTAGGCGGTTATCCGTTTCCTGGAAACGGCTGGCCGCTCTACAGACTGTTTAGCATCGGCGGGTTGGTGCGGCGCGTAATCGCATACGCAGGCGCTGCCCCCTCTCCGTCTCGGCGCGCGCCGAGCCACCTCTCCCCCGCTTTGCGGGGGCGAGGAACCCAAGCTTTCAGCTGGCGGCGCCCTTGACGACTGGCGCTTCCTCGCCCCCGCCAAAGGCGGGGGAGAGGTGGATCGGCGAAGCCGAGACGGAGAGGGGGAGCGACCTGCGCGATTGCGCTCGGGGCGCTCCCCTACCCCTCGCCGCCATTCGCGCCGCTTCCCCACAGCGCCCGCCGGATCAGGCCGCGCCTCTTCTTCCTCGATACCAGGTCGACATCGCTGACCAGCCGCGCGCCGCCCTCACGCCGCTCCAGCGTGATCTTGCGCGTATGAAACGCTTCCAGCTCGGCGCGGTGGGCGACGCTGATGATAGTGACGGTGGGCAACTCCTTCATCACCGTCTGCATCATCGTGTCCTGGCTCTTCTCGTCCAGCGCCGAGGTCGCCTCGTCGAGCACGACAATGTCGGGCGCATGCAGCAGGAGACGGGCGAAGGCGAGGCGCTGCTTCTCGCCGCCGGACAGCGTCTGGTCCCACGGCGCCTCCTCCTCCAGCCGGTCCTTTAGATAGCCGAGACCGACCTTGTCGAGGGCAGCGGCGATCTCCTTCGTCTTCCAATTGTCGGCGGCGGCCGGATAGCAGGTGGCACGGCGCAGCGTGCCGGACGGGATATAGGGGCGCTGCGGCAGCATGAAGAGGCGCTTGCCCGGGTGGAAATCGACGCTGCCGCTGCCCCAGGGCCAGAGGCCGGCGATGGCGCGCACCAGCGTCGACTTGCCGGTGCCGGATTCGCCCGAGACCAGCACGCGCTCGCCGGGCTCGATCTCCACCTCGGTTTCCTTCACCACCGAGGTGCCGTCGTCGAGCGTCACGGAGAGATTCCTGAGGCTGAGCATGGCGCCGTCCTCGGTCTCGCCGCGCTGGATGCGGCCCAGCCTGTCGTTCTCCTCGGCCCGCTCCAGCCCGTCGAGCGACATCATCAGCGAGGCGATGCGGCGGGCCGAGGCGTTCCAATCGGCGAGCCGAGGATAATTGTCGACCAGCCAGCCGAAGGCGCCTTGCACTAGGGCGAAGGCGGAGGCCGCCTGCATCACCTGTCCAAGGCTCATCGAGCCGTCGAGGAATTTCGGCGCGCATAGAAGCACCGGCACGACCGGCGCGAACAGGCTGGAGCCTTGCGAGACGAGCGTGGTGCGCATGTGCTGGCCGGTGAGCCGCGCCCAGCGGCCGAGCACGGCGGCGAAGCTGCGGTCGATGCCGGCATTCTCCTCCTCCTCGCCGCCGAGCAGCGCGATGCTCTCGCCGTTTTCGCGAACGCGCGTCAGCACGTAGCGGAACTCGGCTTCCGTCTGGTTCTTCTGCTCGGAAAGCTCGACGAAATGGCGGCCGATGAAGAACATCGAGGTCGAGGTGATGGCGGCATAGATGACGGCGGTGACGACGAGGAAGCCGGGCACGGTGATGACCGAGCCGCCCAGCGAAAAGCTCAGGGCGCCGCCGATGGTCCACAGCACCACGATGAAGGTCGAGGCCGACAGGAACGCGTTGAGCACGCCGGCGACGAAATCCACCGGCGATTCCGTGGCGATCCTGAGATCCTCGGTCAGGCGGGCCTCGGGATTGGCATGGTCGCCCTTGACGAGGTTGAGCTGGTAGTAGCGGCCGCTGGCCAGCCAGCGCTGGATGACCGCCGTGGTCAGCCAGGAGCGCCAGCGGCGCTGCATGGTCATGCGCAGATATACCTGGGCGACCACCAGGCTGATGCTGCCGGCGACCAGCGGCAGGAAGATGGCGCTCAGCCAATAGACGGTGTGGGCGTCGCGCTGCTCGATGGCGTCGAAGATCGCGCGGTTCCAGCGGTTGATGCCGTATTGAAAACCGACATTGACGCAGATTAGCGTGAGCAGCCCGATCGTCAGCGGCCAGGCGAGCCTGTCGCCATGTAAACCCCAGTAGCCGCGGCCGCTGATCCAGAAGCGCCGCAGAAGATACTTCTTGCGCGCCCGCTCGGCCTCTTCGGGCGAAAGCTGAGGACCCGGCTCGGCGGCCTCGGGCGGCGGCGAACCGGCATGGCCGATGGCCTCGGGAGCGGCATCGGCGGGGGCTTTTTGCTCGGAAGCCTTGGGCTCGGCATCGCGCGGCCTGGGTCGCTTCTCCTGCCGCGGCTTCGGCTTCTCTATCTGCTTCTGCGGGCGCGATTGGCGGACCGCACGCAAAGTGGCGGCGCCTGCGGGCGTCGGTTTGGCTTTGGCCTTGGGCATCGCCGCACAACGGCCCAAAAATCAAAAGGTTTCATGCGTTCGGCCGGGCCAATCGCATAGGGCGCTCCCCCTCTCCGTCCGCTTCGCGGCCACCTCTCCCCCGCCTTTGTGTTTGTGCTGGAGACAAGGTGAACGGGTGTTCGGGGACATCGTGGACGCTTTTGTTCATCACGAACTGCTGGGTTGTTTTTGTTGTTCGGCCTGTGGACCCTGTGGG
>NZ_RZRX01000017.1:0-43807 GCF_003997405.1 Mesorhizobium sp. M2A.F.Ca.ET.042.01.1.1 | reverse complement strand
GGCTATAGGGGGGGCTTTTCCCCGCCGTTTCCGCTCGCGCAGGCCTTCTGGTTTTGGCGCATCGTTCATGGAGCGCTCCTGCCATGACCACTCCCCGGATGCGACAAGAAATTTGGCGTATGTTCAAGTCCCGTCATTGCACCTCGCCATAATGGCGCCATCAATTTATTGCACTGAGTGCAATTATTGATGCTCCCCCCAATACGCCCCGCCGGGCGCACCCAGTCAGAGGCATCCATGGCAGCTTGCTTGCGTTCCCGTCGCGAGGCTCACATCGCCCCGGTCGATCCGGGCGCGTGCGGCGCGGATCACCGCGTAATATGGCCGTTTGTGCTGGTCTTGAGCATGCTCGCGGTCGGCTGCGCGTCCGCGCCCTTGGATCAGGTAGGCTCGCTGCAATCCTATGACGAGTTGAAACCGTCGGACGGTTGGTTGGCCCGCTCGCTGATGCGGGTGAGCAAGGACGACGTGCTCGCGGCAAGAACCGTTCGGATCATTCCGACGGGCTTTTCACCGCCCGCCGCCGGAAAATCGACATTGACGCCGGCGCAGCGCGGCCTGATCACGAATGCCGTCGACAGGACCCTCTGCTCAGGCCTCAGCCAGCGCTTTCAAGTGGTCGCCCTGACCGAGCCGGCCGACCTGACGGTCCACGCCATGGTAACGCATGCGACGCCGACGAATGCGCTGGCGGTCGGCATTTCGAAAGTCGCGTCCACGGCGGTTTCCGTCGCGCTGCCCGAAATGCACGTTCCGGTTCCCCGCCTGCCGATCGGATTGGGCAGCCTGTCGCTTGAAGCCGAAGCGGTTGGCGTCAACGGCAAGCAGGCGGCGGCCATGATCTGGGGACGCGGCGCGAACGCCCTGCTGGATTCGGGCCGGGTCGCCCGGGAGGGCGACGCCTACGAGCTGGCGGCGAAGTTCGGCCACGATTTCAGCAAGCTGCTTGTCACCGGCAAGACGCCCTTCGGCACGCTGCCGTCTCTCCCAACCAGGGCGGAGATGCGCGCCATGATCGGCAGGGAGCCGAAATATCCGGCCTGCAAGGCATTCGGCAAATCGCCCGGACTGGTCGGCTTCGTCGGCGACCGGATGGGACTGCCGCCGGCCTGGACCGACAAGGGAGCCGCGGTGCGCAACGATTGAGGCGACGACGCAAATGCAGAAGAAGTCACCGATGCCGCTTGCCGCGGCGGTTTTTCAACAGGGCAGAAGGATCCGTTTCCTTTGGCTGGCTGCTCCCGTCGTCCTGGCGCCGGCCCTGCTTGCGGAAAGCGGGTGGCCGCAAGGCAGCACCTTTCGCGAAATGCTTGAATTTGCGGGTACCGTGCTGATCCTCCTCTGCATAGGCGGCCGCTGCTGGGCAGCGCTCTATGTTGGCGGACGCAAGAACCGTGAGCTCGTCACGACCGGCCCCTATGCCTATACGCGCAACCCGCTCTATTTCTTCTCGGCCCTTGGACTGGCCGGCGTCGGGCTGACATTCGGGTCGCTGATCCTTTCGGCGTCTCTCTTTGTCTTCACCTGCTTGGTCTTTTCCTATGTCGCGGCTCGCGAAGTGGTCGCGCTGGACGCGATCTTCGGAGAGGCGTATCGGCGCTATCGTCGAAGCGTGCCGGCCTTCTTTCCCCGTCTGCGGCGCGATGACGACGACGTCCTGGGCCCGTCTCCCGTCACCTTCGATTCGGTGGCGCTGAAGCGGACCGCCATCGACGGCTCCTACTTCCTTGCGGCGGTACTCGCGGTCGAATTGTTCGGCTGGCTCCAGTCGGCAGGGCTGGTGACGCCGATGTTCCGATTGTTTTGATTACCGGCTCGCCAGTCCCTTCAGCCGGTAGAGCGCCTCCAGCGCCTCGCGCGGCGTCATCTCGTCGGGATTGATCGCAACGAGCGCTTCGCCCAGCGCATCGCTCTTGACCGGCTTCGGCGCTTCGCGTTTCACCGCCACCGAAAACAGCGGCAAATCGTCGACCAGCCGGTTGGTCTTGCCCGAAACCTCGCCCTCTTCCAGCTGATGCAGGACTTCCCTGGCGCGGGCGACGACCGCTTCCGGCAGGCCGGCCAGCCGCGCCACCTGCACGCCGTAGGAGCGGTCGGCCGCGCCCTTGCCGACCTCGTGCAGGAAGACGACGTCGCCTTCCCATTCCTTGACCCGCATGGTGACGTTATGGAGTCGGGGCAGCTTGCCCGCCAGCACCGTCATCTCGTGGAAATGCGTGGCGAAGATCGCCCGGCAGCGGTTCTTCTCATGCAGGTACTCCACCGCCGCCCAGGCGATCGACAGCCCGTCGAAAGTCGCGGTGCCGCGGCCGATCTCGTCGAGGATCACCAGCGCCCGTTCGCCCGCCTGGTTGAGGATCGCCGCCGTCTCGACCATCTCGACCATGAAGGTCGAGCGGCCGCGCGCTAGGTCGTCCGAGGCGCCGACGCGCGAGAACAGGCGATCGACGACGCCTATATGGGCGCTTTGCGCCGGCACGAAGGAGCCGGTCTGGGCAAGGATGGCGATCAAGGCATTCTGCCTGAGGAATGTCGATTTACCGCCCATATTCGGACCGGTGAGCAGCCAGATGGCGCCGGCCTTGGCGCCGCTTTCGGGCGAGAGGTCGCAATCATTGGCAACGAACGGCCCTTCGCCGGAACGCCTGAGCGCCTGCTCGACCACCGGGTGGCGCCCGCCGACAATTTCGAAAGCGAGGCCGGCATCGACGACCGGCCGGCACCAGCCCTCGCTTTCGGAAAGAAGCGCCAATGCCGCCGACACGTCCAGAGCGGCAAGCGCCTCGGCGCCGGCACGGATGCTGTCCGCCTCGCCGACCACTTCCGCCGTCAGCCGATCGAAGGCGGCGAGCTCGATGCTCAGCGCCCGGTCGGCGGCGTTGGCGATCTTCGATTCCAGCTCCGCCAGTTCCGTCGTGGTGAAGCGCATGGCATTGGCCATGGTCTGGCGATGGATGAAGCGCGCTTTGGCCGCGTCGCTGCCGGTCATGATCGAGTGATGGTTGGCCGTCACCTCGATGTAATAGCCGAGCACATTGTTGTGCCGGATCTTCAGCGAGCGGATGCCGGTTTCCTCGATCAGCGAGCGCTCCAGCCCGGCGATCACCTTTCGCGATTCGTCGCGCAGCGCCCGCATCTCGTCGAGCTCGGCGTGATAGCCGGTGCGCACGAAGCCGCCGTCGCGCCTGATCAGCGGCAGCTCGTCGTCGAGCGCTTCGCTGAGGTGGCGGGCAAGCGCCTCGGGCAGGGCCTTGATCGCGGCCAGCGCCGCGGCGAGCTCGGCGGGCAGCGCGGCCGCCGCGAACAACTCGGCGATCGCTCTCGCAGCCTCGAAGCCGGCGCGCAGAGCCCCCAGATCGCGCGGCCCGCCGCGGTTGAGCGCCAGCCTGGACAGCGCCCTCGGCATGTCGGCGACGCTTTTAAGGCTCGCCCGCAGGCTCTGGCAGAGCCGCACTTCGGAGCGGAAGAAGGAGACCGAATCCAACCTTGCCGCGATTGCGGCCGGGTCGGTCAGCGGCGCCATTAGCCGATCGGCGAGCAATCTCGCCCCGCCGCCGGTCACGGTGTGGTCGATCGCCTTGAACAGCGAGCCGTCGCGGCTGCCGGAGAGCGTGCGCAAAAGCTCCAGGTTGGCGCGCGTCGCCGGATCGATGAACAGCGTCGAGCCCTGCTCCTCGCGCTCCGGTCGCGACAGCGGCGGGCGTTCGGCTTTTTGCGTCTTTTCGACATAGGCGATGGCGCCCGAAATTGCCGACAATTCGGCGCGCGAGAAGGTGCCGAAACTGTCCGGCGTCGCGACCTCGAAGAAGCGCGCGATGCGGCCCGTGGCCGAGGCAGAATCGAACAACGACGGCGGCTGCGGATTGGCGACCCGGCCAAGCACATCGAAGACCGGCCGCAAGTCCGGATCGTGGAAAACCGGCTCGGCGACGATCAATTCGCGCGGGTCGACGCGAAAGATGTCGGCAAGCAGCCGCTCGGCGCTCGTCTCGGCAACGCGGAACGCGCCGGTCGAAATGTCGATCCAGGCCAGCGCGAAGCTCGCCTGGCTGGCAGCGGCGCCGCCAGCCTTCACGCGGCCAAGCGCCATCAGGAAACTCGATTCCGAGGGCGCGAGCAGCTTGTCCTCGGTGATGGTGCCGGGCGTGACCAGCCGCACCACGTCGCGGCGCACCACCGATTTTGAGCCGCGTTTCTTGGCTTCCGCCGGATCCTCGATCTGCTCGCAGACGGCGACGCGAAAACCCTGCGCGATCAGCTTCTGCAGATAGTCGTCAGCCGCATGCACCGGTACGCCGCACATCGGAATGTCGTGGCCCTGGTGCTTGCCGCGCTTGGTCAAGACGATGCCGAGCGCCTGGCTCGCCTTCTCCGCGTCGTCGAAGAACAGCTCGTAGAAATCGCCCATGCGGTAGAACAAAAGCGAGTCAGGGTTCGCCGCCTTGATCTCGATATACTGCTCCATCATCGGCGTGACGCCGCCGGTGGCGGGCGCAGGCGTCGCCGTCTCCTGGGCGTCGGTATCTGTCGGCATGTGCATGTTCATGCCGGGACGCTAGCAGAAGTGGCAGCTCGGTTTAATGCCGGCGGCGCGAAAAGCAGGGGAAGACTGGACGGTTGCGCCGTCAGCAGGAACAGGGTGCTCAAGGCGTGTTGCCTCACGAGGTCGGCCGACATATGGATCGTCCGGGCCCATGAGAAACATGGTGGGGCGATGAAGCAGGACGGACACGAGACGTTCGAGGAGATGGTCGGCCCCGCCGGCTCGCTCGGCCGCATTCGGCTTCTTGCCGCTAACCGAGCCAACCGAACCAGAACCAAAATCAAGGCGTGGACGCGGATACGGCTGCCCTTCATCCTTCCGGCGCGCGGGCCGATTTCGGGCCTCGATGGCGGCATCGACATGCCTCTCCACATCTTCAGTCGCGATCCGCTGATCCTCTATGTACCTGTCGGCGGCAGGCGCCCGCTCTACGCGCTCGCCGCCTTCTGCCGACGCCTTGCGCGACCGCGCGCTACCTTCCTTCTGATGCCGAACTGGACGCTGGAACGGCCGGCCGTCGTCGAGCAGATACGCAAGGATCTCGCCTGGTTCGCCAGGACCTGCCCCAAACACGAGCTGATCTTTCTCTGCAACACAGAGAAAGAGCGACGCCTGATTGCAGGCGTTGGCGGCAATGCAATCTTCTCCAATCACAATCTGATGATCTCGGAAGACGTCTTCCGGCCGCTGCCTGACGTGCCGGTCGAGTACGATGCCGTCTACAACGGCCGCATCTCGCACACCAAGCGGCACTATCTCGCCTTCGAGATCGAAAGACTAGTCCATGTGACGTCCTCGATCGGCGAATTGCCGCCGGCCGGCGACTGCGCCTTCATCCGTCGCCTGCAGGCGCAATCGCCGCTTCACAGCATCGCCAATCCGCTCGTTGATGGCCTGCCCGGCCGGCTGACCTCCGCCGAGGTCAACCGCGTCTACAACCAGGCTGCGGTCGGGCTCTGCCTGTCGGCGGTGGAAGGGGCAATGTATTCCAGCATGGAGTATCTGCTGGCCGGGTTGCCGATCGTCTCGACACCGAGCATCGGCGGCCGCGACGTCTATTTCGATCCGGACTACTGCATTATCGCAGAGCCGGAGCCGGCCGCGATCCGCCGCGCGGTCGAGCGGCTTCGCGACCGGGCCATACCGCGGGAGGAGATTCGCGGCCGCACGCTTGAAAGGGTAAAGGCGGAACGGTTGGAACTGATGGCCTATCTCTCGGCGCTTAAGCGACGCATGGGAAGCGATGATCCGCCCTTCTCCGAATGGCCGTTCGCCGGCACATCTGGGCTGACGCGCTGGGCTTCGGTCAGCGAGCACCTTCGCGAGATTGCCGCGATCTCATCGGGCAAGATTTGACTGTCGCCGGCAGCGCGGAGGAACGCCGTCACTTGATCGCTTGGCGGTTTACAGCGGCTGAGTATGGCCTTAAGCGGTAGTTCAAAAGAATGCGCTCGCCTCAAGAGCGCGAATTGGTGAGGAAAACGTCAGGCATCATGGCCAGGAAAACCGAAAGCAGCGGCCCTTCCGTCAGTCCCGAGGAGGCGCTGGAATTCCACGCCATGGGGCGGCCCGGCAAGCTCGAGATCGTCGCCACCAAGCCGATGGCAACGCAGCGCGATCTGAGCCTCGCCTATTCGCCGGGCGTCGCCGTTCCCGTGCGCGCCATCGCCGAGGATCCGAGCCGCGCCTTCGATTATACGACGCGCGGCAACATGGTCGCCGTCATCTCCAACGGCACCGCCATCCTCGGCCTCGGCAATCTCGGCGCGCTGGCCTCCAAGCCGGTGATGGAAGGCAAGTCCGTGCTGTTCAAGCGCTTCGCCGATGTCGATTCGATCGACCTTGAAGTCGATACCGAGGATGCCGACGAGTTCGTCAACTGCGTGCGCTTCCTCGGGCCTTCCTTCGGCGGCATCAATCTCGAGGACATCAAGGCGCCGGAGTGCTTCATCATCGAGCAGCGGCTGCGCGAGCTGATGGATATCCCGGTCTTCCACGACGACCAGCATGGCACGGCGATCATCTCGTCCGCCGGGCTGATCAACGCGCTGGAGATCACCGGCCGCGACATGAAGACCACCAAGCTGGTCTGCAACGGCGCAGGCGCGGCCGGCATCGCCTGTATCGAACTGATGAAGGCGATGGGCTTTGCGCCGGAAAATGTCATCCTGTGCGACACCAAGGGCGTCGTCTATCAGGGTCGCACCGAAGGCATGAACCAGTGGAAGTCGGCGCATGCGGTCAAGACCGAGGCGCGCAGCCTTGCCGAGGCGCTGGACGGCGCGGACGTCTTCCTCGGCCTGTCCGCCAAGGGCGCGCTCACCACCGCCATGGTGCAGTCGATGGCGAAGAATCCGATCATCTTCGCCATGGCCAATCCCGATCCGGAGATCACGCCCGAGGAAGTGGCCGAGATCCGCACCGACGCCATCATGGCGACCGGCCGCTCGGACTACCCCAACCAGGTCAACAATGTTCTGGGCTTCCCCTATATCTTCCGGGGCGCGCTGGATGTGCGCGCCACCACCATCAATGACGCGATGAAGATCGCGGCGGCCCGGGCGCTGGCCGAGCTGGCGCGCCAGGACGTGCCGGACGATGTCGCCGCCGCCTATCAGGGCAACCGGCCGAAATTCGGCCCCAACTACATCATCCCCGTGCCGTTCGACCCACGCCTGATCTCGGCGATCCCGCTGGCGGTGGCCAAGGCGGCGATGGAGTCCGGCGTCGCCCGCAAGCCGATCCTCGATCTCGACCGCTATGCGCAGGAACTGTCCGCCCGCCGCGACCCGATCGCCTCGACGCTGCAGCGCATCTATGACCGCGTCCGCCGCCAGCCCAAGCGCATCGTCTTCGCCGAGGGCGAGGAGGAGCAGGTGATGCGCGCCGCCGTCTCCTATGTGAACCAGAAGCTCGGCACGGCGATTCTGCTCGGCCGCGACGACGTCATCAAGGACAATGCCCGCAATGCCGGCATCGACCTGAACAAGCAGGGCATCGAGATCATCAATGCCAGGCTGTCGCGCCGCAACGGCATCTACACCGACTATCTCTACGAGCGCATGCAGCGGAAAGGTTTCCTGTTCCGCGACTGCCAGCGGCTGATCAACAACGACCGCAACCACTTCGCCGCCTGCATGGTGGCACTGGGCGACGCCGACGGCATCGTCACCGGCGTCACGCGCAACTATTCCACCGCGCTCGACGATGTACGCCGCATCATCGACGCCAAGCCCGGCCACCGTGTCATCGGCGTGTCGATCGTGCTCGCGCGGGGTCGCACTGTGCTGGTCGCAGACACCGCCGTGCACGACATGCCGAACGCCGAGCAGATCGCCGACATCGCCGAGGAGGCAGCCGGTTTTGCCCGCCGCATGGGCTACGAGCCGAGAATTGCCATGCTCGCCTACTCCACCTTCGGCCATCCGCAGGGCGAGCGCTCCGAACGCGTGCAGGAGGCGGTGCGCATCCTCGACAAGCGCCGCGTCGATTTCGAGTATGACGGCGAGATGGCGGCGGACGTGGCGCTGAACCCGCGCTCCATGGCGCAATATCCGTTCATCCGGCTGACCGGCCCGGCCAATGTGCTGATCATGCCGGCGTTCCACTCGGCCTCGATCTCGACCAAGATGCTGCAGGAGCTCGGCGGCTCGACCGTCATCGGCCCTCTGCTGGTCGGCTTGAACAAGCCGGTCCAGATCGTCTCGCTGAACGCCAAGGATTCCGACATCGTCAACATGGCGGCGATCGCGGCCTATACGGCGGGGAATTGACGAGCCGGCGTATTCAACGACATTGATCGGGAACAAACAAAAGGCCCGCGGCGGCGCCGCGGGCCTTTCCATGTGAGATCGCAGCTTCGATCAGAACGAGCGCTGGAAGCGGACGATGCCGCCGACGCTGTTTTTCTTGTCGGCCTTGGTCCAGTTGAAATCGTCGGCGTCGCCGAACTTGCCGTCGTGGACATAGTCAACTTCGGTCGTGATCGTGAAGCCGGGAACGATCGTATAGGCTATGTTTGCCGCGACGGCGGCGTTCTTGGCATCATCAGCCGAGACCTGAAGGTTGAAGGCAGTCTTTTCGTTGAACTTGTAGGTGCCGCCGCCCCAGACTGCCCAGTTGCCGCCCCACGGCTTGTAGAAGCCGCGGCCTCGACCTGGGATCGCGTAGGCCGGATCGTTGAGATTGTCGTCGGTACCATAGCCGCCCATGATGAACAGCGACAGCTCTTTGCTGACATTGACATCCAGGCGGACCTTGCCGGCCACTTCCTCGTAGTTGCTGTCATAGGCGACGACGCCGGTGATCGCACCCCAGTCGCCCTTGTACTTCAAGCCGCCGACCACATGGGGAACATAGCTGTCGATCGTGCCGGAAATGCCCGTGGAGCCCGTAGTGTCCGAGCCTTCTTCGAGCGAAATCACGCCCGTGATGCCGCTGCCGGCGTCGAAATAGTAGCTGACAACGTTGGTATCTTTCTGGCCGTAATGGATCAGCGTGTCCTGAATGACGTTGCCGGCGTAGCCGATAAACGCGTCATACGGCGATTCATCCTTACCGACTCGCAGTCCGCCGAGCTGAATCCAGGCGAAGCTCAGCGAAACACTGGTGGCGCCGCCGTTCGGAAAGTTGAATTTGGTCTCGGTGTAGGTCTTCAACGTGCCAAGCTCGGTTTCCTGGCCGGTCCAGGTCTTCAGGTTGAAGCGGGCGTTCTTCTTCCAGGTGTCCTGGGCGTCGCCGTCTTCATGGTCGGTGGCCGTGCGGCCGTCGAACGAGCCGACATCGCCCACGCCGGCGTCGTAGCGGATGTAGCCGCCAACGCGCAGGCAGGTCTCGGTGCCGGGGATGTAAAAGTAGCCGGCGCCATAGACGTCGCAGATCTTCACGTATTCGGCCGGTTCCGGCTCGGCGACGGTGACCGCGTCGGCGGCGCGGGCGCCCGAAACTGCGATCAGGGCCGCAGCTGAGCCGAGAAGAAGGCTCTTGATGTTCATTTTCTTGAATCTCCAGTCAAAGGTTCAAGACAGGCCTGACATGCCGTTCGGCTTCTGCCACCCCCGTCCCCATCGTTGAAAAAACACGCGCACCGGGCGCCGCTTCTTCGCTCCGGACATGGCCCAATCGGCGATCGCGCACAACAGAGATTGTGTCGGAAGGGCGGCCTTATAGACTATTGAAAAGGTCTTGTTGCCCAAATATCACGTCATATATTTGTAAAATCGGCACAAATTGCACAATTTATACAATCGGAACGCCAAGGAATCCTGCAAATGTGCAAAATGTGCCAATTATTACAGTTATATGACGCCTAATTATCCGGCGAAATTCTTTCGCTCGGTTGGGTGGGAACCGTGCCGCCGAGCCAGCTCAGGACACGGTGCGCGCGGCGCGGACGACGTCCGCGACCATGTCTTCCCTCAACATCTCTATAGGGACGCGGCCATTAAGCTCGGGCGCGGGGCGGGTCAGCCAGAACCAGGCGAGCCTCGGATTGGCGATCGCCGACAGCACGTCGCTTACGCCCAGGACCGGCCTGCCATCGACGAATTGGGCCAGTGGGAAGACATGTTTGCGGCCGCCCTTGCGCAACGCGACGACCTCGCCGCGCCTTTGCCAGCGATGCAGCGTCGAGCGCGGGATGCGCAGCTTCTCTTCCAGATAGGTCGAGCCGGCGACTTCGCCTGCCCAATCCTCAAGCAGCATCGATTGAAGACCGGCCGCGCGTTCCGCGATATTCTGAAGCCGTCCCGCCCCCGGCGGCGCGCGCCCGGAAGCCTGATCGGACAGCATCGGATTTCCGCTTGCGATTCTGTCCGGCACCGTCCTGAAGAACTCGGAGATGAGCACGGTCCAATCGGCCTTCAAGGAATCGATCGCATGGCGCTGCGCCGGCGGCAGGAAGGGGAGGGCGGCCGCCACGCTGCCGGCGAGCACACTGGCTGAAACCAGGGCCTGTGCGTCCAGCAGGACACCGTGCTGCATCAATGTCTGCTGCACGGCTTCGGTCACTAGGCCTGCCAGGGCCTCTTGCGAAATCCCCTCGGGCGGGGTCTGAAGTTTGGTCATGCGTTCGTCTTGTGGCCCGCGCTCCTCCCAGACGCCGGCGGCTGCTGAAATTCTATCGCGGAAAGCACAGATTGCGGCAGCAATGGACGCCGCGGCCCGGCAGGTTGCTGGCTTGCATCTCTTCACACCCCTGGTCTGGCGTGCCGAAATGTCAGTCGCGGAACGCCCTATCTTTGCGTGTAGGAGCGCTCTGTGACAGGGGCACGACAGACAGGCCGGTTCCGAGCCTGTCCGCGATGACGCAACGGTACGGCGTTCTTATGCAATTTGCCTCGCCGGGCCGTTTAGAGCAGCCCTGCCTGCTCGGCCTCGCGGCGGAGATTCTGGCGCGGGCGCGGGCCGATCTGCTGGATCACCAGCCCGGCGGCCAGCGAGCCGAGGTCGCCGCAATCCTTGAGGCTGCGTCCGGTCGTGTAGCCATAAAGGAAGCCGGCGGCATAGAGGTCGCCGGCGCCGGTCGTATCGACCAGTTCCTTAATCTTCGTCGCCTCGATGGTGACGGTCTCGTCGCCGCGCACGATCACCGAACCTTTTTCGGAACGGGTGACGGCAGCTATTTTGCAGTCCTTGCGGATGGCGTCGAGCGCCTCCTCGAAGGAAGCGGTCTGGTAGAGCGACTTGATCTCGTGGCTGTTGGCAAAGACGATGTCCACGGTGCCTGAGCGCATCAGCTCGAGGAACTCGTCGCGGTAGCGGTCGACGCAAAAGGAATCCGACAGCGTCATCGACACTTCGCGGCCCGCGGCGTGCGCCAGCTTGGCGGTCTGGCGGATGGCCTCCTTGGCGCGCGGCGGATCCCACAGATAGCCCTCGAAATAGGTCACCCTGGCGCCGGACGCCTTGTCGGCCTCGACATCCTCGGGCCCAAGCTCGATGCAGGCGCCGAGATAGGTGTTCATCGAACGCTCGCCGTCGGGCGTGACGAAGATCATCGAGCGTGCGGTCGGCGGCTCGCCAGTGAGCGGCCTGGTGTCGAAGGCCACGCCCTGGGCGTGGATGTCGTGCGTGTAGATTTCGCCCAGCGCGTCGTTCGACACCTTGCCGAAGAAGGCGGCGCGCCCGCCGAGACTGGCGACGCCGGCCGCCGTGTTGCCGGCGCTACCGCCGGAAGCCTCGATCGCCGGTCCCATGCGGCTGTAGAGCAATTCGGCGCGCCTGGCGTCGATGAGGTTCATCGCCCCCTTGATGATGCCGTTGGTCTCGAGAAAAGCCTCGTCGCACTGCGCGATGATGTCGACAATGGCATTGCCGATGCAAAGCACGTCATATTCCGGCATCAAAATCTCCGCCAAGAACCCACCCCGGCTATCTGGCATGCCGGCCGGGCGCGGGTCTAGCGAGTTGCCGCTGCTTTGCCTACCCCGAAAATCGCCATCGCCTTGCTTGACGCCGAACTCGCCGCCGATTGTTCACCGGCTGCGGCAGCGTTCGCGTCGAAACTGGCTCATATCGACCACGGCCTTCGCCGTTATGGTTTCACGGCGATCGAAACATTTCCGCGCCGCCTTGGGCTAGAGCAATTCCGGGAGAAGTGCGCGGCGGTTTCCGTCCGGAATTGCGTAAATCAAAGTTGATTGTTCCCGCAACGGAAGGCGCAGACATGTCCGAAAAGACCGAAATGTCCACCGCCCTCGCGCTGCTCGGCGTCCTAGCGGTGCTGTGGGGCGCCTCCTACACCTTCATCAAGATCGGCGTCGAGACGATCCCGCCTGTCACCTTCATCGCCGCTCGGACCCTGATCGCCGGGGCCATTCTGCTCAGCGTCATCCGCTGGCGCGGCCTTGCCATGCCTGCCGACGCGGCAATGTGGCGCCGGTTCGCTTTCCAGGCCTGCCTCAACAGCGTCGTGCCCTTCACCCTGATCGCCGCCGCCGAGCGTTCGGTCGATGCCGGTCTTGCCACCATCCTCAACTCGACATCCCCTATCTTCACCTTCCTGCTGACGGCCTCGATCACGCGCCATGAGCCCGTCACGGCGCGCAAGCTCCTCGGTGTCGGCGCCGGCATCGTCGGCATCTGCCTCATCATCGGCACGGAGGCGCTTGGCGGGCTTGGCCGTCAAATGTGGGCGCAGCTTGCGATCGTCATCGCGACGGTTTCCTATGCCGGGGCGGCGATCTTCGGCCGCGGCTTCAAGGGCCTCGACCCTATGATACCCGCCGCGGGTTCGATGCTTTGCGGCGCGGTGATGCTCGTGCCGCTCAGCCTGATTGTCGACCGGCCATGGACGCTTGCGCCGTCGGCGGCATCGATCCTGGCCCTGCTCGGCCTGTCGGTCTTTTCGACGGCGCTGGCCTTCGTCATCTATTTCCGCTTGATCCATACGCTGGGCTCGGTCGGCACCACCTCGCAGGCCTATTTGCGGGTGCCGATCGGAGTCGGTATCGGCGCCGTCTTCCTGGGCGAAAGCCTGGGGCCGGCCGCTTGGGTCGGCATGGCTTTCGTCGTCGCCGGCGTTGCGGCAATGACCATTCCGACCAGGCGGGCAGGAGCGATCACGGGAAAAGCGTGAAGGCCGGGCGACGATTTCCCCTTGCAGTTGCGCCGCTCTTCCTCGCCGCCTATCTCGGGGACGTCGTTTCTCGATGAGGGGTCTGCACCCGCCGTGATCCTAGATGCTGCCCGAGCCGCCGCCAGCCGGCTGTTCTCGCCTGAATTCCGCTTCGTCTTCCTCAAGACGCTGGGGCTGACGCTGCTTGCTCTGCTGGCGCTGTGGGCCGGCCTGGAGAGCCTGCTCGAATGGTTGGCCTGGCCATGGCTGCAGACGCTGCTCCCGGGCCTGCCGTCCTGGGCCGGGTGGTTGGGCGGCATCGTTGCCGGGATCGTGCTGGCGGTGGGATTGGCTTTGCTCATCGCGCCTGTGACGGCGATCGTTGCCGGCCTGTTCCTCGACGATATCGCCGAAGTGGTCGAGCGCACCGACTATCCCGACGATCCGCCCGGCCGCGCCGTGCCGGCGCTGCATTCGCTTGTGCTCGCCATCAAATTCTTCGGCGTGGTCGTCCTCGGCAACATCGTCGCGTTGCTTTTGCTGCTGGTGCCGGGCGTCAACATTGCCGCCTTCTTCATCGTCAACGGCTATCTGCTCGGCCGCGAATTCTTCGAATTCGCCGCCATGCGTTTTCGCCCCGAGGCAGAGGCCAAGGCGCTGCGCCGCAAATATGCCGGCACGGTGTTCCTGGCTGGACTGGTCATCGCCGTGTTCCTCGCCGTGCCGCTGCTCAACCTTCTGACGCCGCTTTTCGCGGCCGCCATGATGGTGCATCTGCACAAGGCGGTTTCGGCGCGGGGCCCGGTCTAGTCCTGCTCAGCCGCGCCGCCGCGGAACAGCGCCTGCAGCTTGCCGAACGGCATCGCCGCCCGGGTGAAGCCGAAAGTGCCGTCCTGCTGGATTTCGCGCGCCGCAGTCTCCAGCATGCCATAGGCGAAATTGGTCAGCCACGGCCCGAGCGAGATGCGCTTGACGCCGGCCATGGCAAGATCGGCGACGGTGAAACCGGGGCGGGCCATGACATTGACGGGCCGGCTCACCGACGAGCAGATGGTGCGCACCATGTCGACGTCGCCGATCCCCGGCGCATAAAGCACGTCGGCGCCGGCTTTCTCGAAGGCCTGCAGCCGCTTGATGGTGTCGTCGAGGTCGGTCTTGCCCCAGAGGAAATTCTCGGCTCGCGCGGTGAAGACGAAATCGTGCTTGAGCGCCCGGGCCGCCTCGACGGCGGCCGCGACGCGTTCGGTCGCAAGAGAGAAATCGTAGATCGGGTTGGCGGGGTCGCCCGTGTGGTCCTCGATCGAGCAGCCGGCGAGCCCGGCGGCTTCCGCCGCGAAGATGGTTTCGGCGGCCTGCTCGGGACTGTCGCCCTTGCCGCGTTCGAGATCGGCCGAAACCGGCAGGTCGGTTGCCGCGGTCACGTCGCGGCAATGGTGGATCATGGCTTCGAAGGTCACGGCGCCGTCAGGCAGGCCGCGCGAGAAGGCGAAGCCGGCGCTGGTGGTCGCCAGCGCTTTGAAACCGAAGGATGCCAGAAGCTTGGTCGTGCCTATGTCCCAGGGGTTGGGCATGACGAAGGTGGTAGCATGCAGATCGCGAAAAATCTTGCCCTTGTCCATGGCGAGTCCTCAATCATGAGCGGGGTCCTGCGAGGAATTTATCGCGGCCGTTCGACCCGGGCAAACGAATGCGCTTGGATCAGAAGCGTTTCTCGTTCTCTGCTGACAAACGTTTGAAGGCATCTGAATCCGCCACGTAGCGCGACGTTTTCTTGTTCCAGTGATAGGTGACGGAAACGTCGTGCGAGACCGCCTTGGGCGCCGGCTCCTCGCAGCTTTCACCGCTGGGGTTCGTGGCGTCGGTCACGGTCACCCTGATCGCGGCATAGGGCTTTTCACTTCCGCGCGTCTGGAAGGAAAGGTCCTGGGTACGTTTGTAGGCGCAGACATTCTCGTCGAATGTGTTGATCTGGTCGATCGGTTCGAAGCGGTCGTTGCGGACCAGGATCAGGATCGTGCTGACATAGCCCTGGTTCGAATTGAAATGTGTGCTCATGGTGATGAGCGCGTCGTTGCCGGGACCGATCGCGAGCTTTCCCGGATCGCGAAAATAAGTGCTCTGGTCGGTTCCGACATTGACGGCGTCGAGCAGCTTCGGCTTGCCGGTGAGGTCGTAGAGTGCCAGCACGGCAAATCCCTCGGCGCTGTCTTGCGCCTGGCCGAGGTCGAGAAGCATCGCCAGCCGTTCCTTGCCGCCGGCCTTGATGGCCAGCACCGCAGCGTTCGGCAGGTTGATGGTTTCGGGCGGCGATCCGCCATCGTTGCCGCCGAGGATGTCACGCATCTCGATCGGCGCGCTGCCCTTGTAGAAACCGTCGTCGCCGGCGGCCAGATCAGGCACAATCATTTTCGCGAGCTCGAAATAGGTGACGTTCTGATGTCCGGGAATGGTGCTGCTTAGTTCCGGAAAACTGACGGCTTCGGCGCGCGCGACCGTCCATATGGAAGGCAGCAGCAGGCAGGCGAGCATGAGACGGGATAGAATGGAAATCATCGAAAACACCCCCGGGCCGCACGCTAGCACGGAGTGCGCAAGCGCGCAGCCAGAGCACGATCAGCGGATCGGTACCAGCTTGGCCAATTCGCGCATGTCGTCAAACAGGATACCGCCGGCCGCCGCCAGGCCGTCGCGGTCGGTGAATGGATCGGCGTAGTAGGAGAACACCCGCATGCCGGCGGCAATGCCGGCTTGCGTTCCCGCGACGCTGTCCTCGATGACGATGCAGTCGGCCGGCGCGAAGCCCGTCGTCCTTGCCGCATGCAGGAAGAGGTCCGGGAACGGCTTGCCGCGCCCGACCATGGTCGAGGAGAACATGGCATGCTCGAACAGCGGCAAAAGCCCGGTTTGGCCGAGGGTGATATACATTTTCGAGACCCGAGCCGAGGAGGCGACGCAATAGGCGATGCCGGCCGCGCGGACGGCTTCGACGAACTCACGCACATAAGGGACCGCCTCGACGCCGTGCGAAAAAAGATCCGGCAGGCCGGCATTCCAGCGCTCGACGAAGTCGGCGCCGAGCCTCACCGCGGTCGCCTCTTCGATCTCTTTCTGCACCGAAACCATGCTGCGGCCGGAAAAGTTCTTGCGGCAATATTCGAAGTCCGTCGTAAAGCCGGCGGCAGTAAGCCATTCGGCGAGACGCCGGTTGGCAAGGTTTTCCGTGTCGACCAGGACCCCGTCGCAGTCGAAAATGACCAGCTTTGGAACTTGCATCAAGCCGTGCCGGTCGACCCGAAACCGCCGGCGCCGCGCGTCGTGCCGCCGGCCAGCGCGCGCTCTTCGACCGTAACCTGGGTCACGGCGGCAAAGACGATCTGGGCGATGCGCATGCCGCGCGTCACCGCGAAATCCTCATCGCCGAGATTGACCAGCAGCACCTTCACCTCGCCGCGATAGTCGCTGTCGACGGTGCCTGGCGAGTTGAGGACGGTGAGGCCATGCTTGAACGCAAGGCCCGAGCGTGGCCGCACCTGGCCTTCCATGCCTGCCGGGATTTCCAGGACAAGCCCCGTCGGTACCAGCGCGCGTTTCCCTGGCAGGATGAGCAGCGGCCGGTCTTCCGGCACCGCGGCCCGCAAATCCATGCCGGCGGCGCCCGCGCTCTCATAGGCCGGCAGAGGCAGGCCTTCGCCATGCGGAAGCCTGACGAAACCGACGGTGGGGCCGATGACGGAGGAAGAATGGACAGCCGTGCGCATGAGCCCATTCCTATGGGAGCGAATGCCGATTCGGTCAACTCGACCGTGAAGCTATCCAAGGCTTTCTTTGAGGCGTCACGATGACTTCGCTTTCCAGGTGAAGAAGACAAGATCGTTGCGCTGGTGGAATGCTCATTTGGTGATTGGCGATAACGCCCATCACGTCGTCATCCTCGGGTCTACGCTCCGCTACGCGTCGCTCCGCCCGCGGATGACGAAGAGGCCTTGGCTACCTCAACGCAGTTCCACCGGCACCACGGTCGTCTCCTTGATCTCCTCCATGACGAAGGAAGCCGAGACGTCCGACAATGCCACCTTTGCGATCAGCCGCTGGTAGAGGCGGTCATAGGCCTTCACGTCGGCGACGCGGGCCCTCAGCACATAGTCGAGATCGCCTGACATTCGATAGACGCCGGTGATCTCGGGAAAGCCGGTCACCGCCGCTCGGAATTTCTGCAGCCAGTCCGGGTCATGATTGGAGGTGCGGATCAGAATGAAGACGGAGAGGCCGAGTCCCAGCTTCTCGGCATCGACCAGCGCGACGCGGCCGGTAATGATGCCGTCCTCCTCGAGCCGTTTGACGCGTCGCCAGCAGGCGTTGCGCGACAGCGCCACCCGCTCCGACAGCTGGTCGACGGAAAGCGTGCCGTCGCGCTGCAGTTCTGCCAGCAATCTTCGATCGATGGCATCGAGTTCATGGACCATATTGGGATAAATGTCCCAAAAATGTCCAATATTCAAGGACAATTTGAGATCGATGAACCAAAGCCGTGTGGCACGATACCCACCATCGGGACTCATCCCGGCAGGAGGGATCACCATGACGACCAGGCTTACGGCACTCTTCACCGCTCACCCGGCCAAGGTCGGCGAGACCTATTTCGGCCACATGGCCTTTGCCGCCTGGTTCTGCTCGCGCTTGTCGATGGCGGCCGGTGCCGCGCTCGTTCACGCTTTCTTGCCATTTCTGTTCGAAACTACGGCGAGCCGAATCGTTCGCGAGCTCTATGAGCGCACGCACAATCGAGGCTCGCACGCGGTCAAGGAGCCCCAGGCTCTGATGGATCGCGCCTAGGAACGGTGGAAAGCGATGTGCCGGTGGGCGGCCTATCTTGGTGAAGCAGTCTTCCTCGAAGACATCATCACCGCGCCCTGCCATTCGCTGATCGCCCAGAGCCATTGCGCCCAGGAAGCCAAGTCGCCAACCAATGGCGACGGTTTTGGTCTGGCGTGGTATGGCGACCGGCCGGAGCCCGGCCTCTATCGCGACATCCTGCCGGCCTGGTCAGATCCAAATCTGAAAAGCCTCTGCCGGCAGATCAAATCCGGCTTGTTCCTTGCCCATGTCCGCGCGTCGACCGGTGGCGCCACCAGCCGCATGAACTGTCACCCCTTCATCTCCGGCCGCTGGTCGTTCATGCATAACGGTCAGATCGGCGGCTTCGAGAAGATTCGCCGCGCGCTGGAGAACTCGCTCGCCGACGAAGTCTTCGACCAGCGCGAGGGCACGACCGATTCCGAGCTCTTCTTTCTCCTGATGATCGACCAGGGGCTGGCGACGGACCCGCAAGGCGCGGTGTCGCGGGCAACCGGCCGCGTCGTCGAAGCCTCGCGCCGTGCCGGCATCGAGCCGGCCCTGAAACTGACGGCCGCCTTTTCCGATGGCGAAACGCTCTACGCCGTTCGCTATGCCACCGACAACCATGCGCCGACGCTCTACACCGGCGCCTTCGCCAGGCGCGCCGGCCATTGCATCGTCTCCGAACCCTTCGACCGCGATGGCGGCGACTGGCAGGCGATCCCGCCATCGAGCTTCGTCACCATGACGAGGAGCGGCACCAGCATCCGGCCGTTTGCGCCGGCGGCCCGGTTGGCAATGGCGGTGTAGTCGGAAATAGCGCAACGTCGCGGGACAGTGCCAGCTTCTACACCCTGTCGCAATTCCAATCACGACGGTGGGGTTCGTCGCCCCGCGGCTTACCGGGCGAAGCGCGACAGCGCGTAAGGCGCTAACAGCACATCGCGTTCGCCCTCAAGGATTTCGCGAGCGGCGAACAAGCCGACCGCCGGCGCCAGCGTGATGCCCGAATGCATGACGGCGATGTAGAGGCCGCCGACCCCATCGGCGCGGCTGACGATCGGGAAGCCGTCGGCCGGAGTAGGGCGGTAGCCGACGGTGTGAAAATCAAGCTCCAGTCCATCCGCGCCGCGCAAGGCTGCCTTGGTGATCGCAAACAGCTCCCGCGCGGTGGCTTCCGCGTTTTCGCCCGGATCGCCGCCAGCGAAATCCGAGCCGGCGATGATGCGGCCCTCGGCCGTCTGGCGCATGTGCAATCTCTCGGCATGCACCAGCCCGTTGAGCAATTTCCTGTAAGGCCGGGAGTGCACGATGAGGCCTGGCGGCGTGTCGAGCGGCAGCTCGATGCCGGCTGTCGCGGCAATGGCCGGGGAGCCCGCACCCGCCGCCACGACAATTTCTTCGGCGCTGAGGGTTTCGCCCGAAACAACCGCGCCTGTCACCTTGCCAATCGATAGGGTCAGCCTGTCCACAGCGCCAACAATTACCCGCGCGCCGAGCCGTTCGGCGTCCGCTAGAAGCGCCTTGGCGGTTGCCACCGGCTCGGCGACGCCTTCCTCCGCGACGTAGACGGCGAAATCGGGAGGCGCGACGAGGTTGGGCTCGATCTCTCCCGCCCGCTTGGCGTCGACGCGCTCGATGCCATAACCCCATGACGAGTGTTCGGCGGCATAGGCTTCCAGCCTGTCGGGCGGCAGGTCGAAGCACAGGCCGCCGCACCAGGCGAGCGGTAGTCCGGGCACGTCCTTCGCCAAGCGCGCCCACTCGGCCATGGCGCGGATGCGCAGCCGGAAATAGATCTCGGGATTGCCCCAGCTTGCGTTGATCCATGCGAAGGAATTGGGCGTCGCGACACCGCCGGCGCCACTCCCGGAAACGACCGTCACCCCCGCGCCGGCTTTCGTCAGGTGCCAGGCGATAGAAGCGCCGATGATTCCGGCGCCGATCACGATGACTTGCTTTGGACTGCTCATGCTGGGCCTCAGGGAGATTTTCCCCGTCATGCCACCCTACCGTCCGGACCTCAAGCAAGAAGCAGCTACGCGCTGTCCGCTATTGCCTTCTGGCTCCCGGCGAGCAGGCTCGCCAGCTCTTCACAGCGCCGCATGAGACGGGACGAATCGACCTTCTTCGCCACCGCCAGCGCCGTGCCGAGCTCCAACTCCGCGCCAGTATGATCGTCGAGTTGGATGAGAAGCGCCGCGAGCGAAAGCCTCGCCTCCGCGCAGTTGGTGGGCGAGCCGATCTCGCCCCAGTGCGAGCATGCGGTCTGCAGCTCCCGCACCGCTTCGGTGAAGCGATTTTCCCGCATCGACAGTTCCGCCTTGGCCTCGGCGGTCAATGCCCGGATCGAGGCCATCGGCCAGCGTTGCGGTTCGCTTTCCAGGTCGGCGATCACCGCTTTCGCGCGCTCCAGCCGATCGGTCCGCGCCGCTACCTTGGCGAGCGTGGCGAGAACCATGCCCCGACGCTGCAGCGCCGGCCAGCCGTTCCCGACAAGCGACCGCTCGAGGGCGCTGAATGCGGCTTCCGCCTGGCCCAGTTCCATCTGCAGCATCGCAAAGCCAGGCTGCGGATCCCAGCCAGCGGCATGGGACGCGCGGTAGGCTGCATCCGCCTCGGCGAAATCGCCTGCGGCGAGATGGATGTCGCCCAGCACACGTAAGGCATCGCCTTTCGCCCAGGGCGCATCGAGCGTAAGCTGATCGAGCGCCGCGCGCACCAGCGCCTCAGCCTCCCTCAGCGTGCCATGGACGCCGAGCACCTCGGCCCGATGCAGCCGACACGAGCCCGTAAGTTCCTCCAGCCCATGCCCTCTGCACCAGCCCTCGTAGCTGAGGCTCCATTGGTTGGCTCGCGCCCAGTCGCCGAAATTGCGGCAGGCCCAAAGGATGTTGCAGTAGAGGATGCCGCCGACGATCGGGTCGACATCGCTGGAGAGGCCGAGCGCGGCGGCAAAATCCTGGTCCTCCTGACCGGCTTTTGTTTCCCCAAGGCAGAGCTTGAAGAAGCCGCGATAGATAAGGCCGAGCGATTCCACGACTGGATCTTCGAGATTTTTGCCGACCTCGAAAGCTTGCTCGGCAAGAGCAAGCGCATGCTCCGGCTCGGCCTCCGCGCCCTTGATGCGCGCGCCCATCCAGCACCAGAGGCCATGTTCCCTGCTCTCGGTTGCTTTGTCGATCAGCTGCGCGGCACGCTTGTGCCAACCCTTGGCCGCAGCAAGCTCTCCCCTCTCGAGATGGATCATGGCAAGGGTGATTGCCGGGGAAGCCGCCCGCAGGCGTTCGCCGGCCATGCCGTATTCCGTTGCCGCGCGCGTCAGGAGCGGGATCGCCTCTGAGGGCCGCCCCATGCATTCCAGCGCCAGCGCCCATTCTTCGAGGTCGGCCGTCAGCAACTCGTCGGCGGCGTCTGCTTCCCTGAAAGCGGCCGCGGCCTCGTGCCATTTTCGCGCCGCGACGGCCGCGCGTGCGGCCAGGATTTGCATGCCTGGGCTGGAACGCCTGCTGCCCGTATCGGCCGGCGCCGGCCCCTTTTCCGAAGTGGCTGCCTGGTCGAGGCAAATACGGTAGCCGAAGCGGGGCAGGTTGCGCAGCGCCGCCTCCATGCCGCCCTGGCGCAGAACGCTCCGGGCTAGGCTCGCGACACGCTGCAGCGAAGCCTCGGTCACCGTCACGCCCGGCCAGAGCGTTTCGAGCAACTCGTCCTTGCTCAGGGCGCGGTCCTGGTGGCGCAGCAGGATGGCGAGGAAATCGAAGACGAGGGGCTGCACCTCGATCTCGTTTCCGGCGAGACGAATGGCGCGGGAGCTCTCGTTAAGCTCGAAGTCGCCGAAGCAATGAATTCCCATCGGCAGCAATCCCGGTAACGGCAATAGGCAAAGGATCAGAACAAGATAAGGACGGCGTAAGGACTGTCGGCCGCCTGTTCCGTAATTCTGCGTCTGCCTGGCGGGCCAAGCGAGAGTTTACCTCAGCTGCCCCAGGGATGTCACCGGCACCGATTTGGTCGAGTGCCCGGCGGCATTTGAACCTCAGATGAAGGAGTTTGTGACATGCAGAAATACATCATCGAGCGCGAGATCCCAAAGGTCGGCACTTTCGAGCGCGAGCAGCTTCGCGACGCGTCCAAGGCCTCGAACGCAGTCCTTGCCGAGCTCGGCCCGGACATCCAGTGGGTGGAATCCTTCGTGGCGGACGACAAGACCTTTTGCGTCTATCTCGCCAAGGACGAAGCGATCATCCAGCGCCACGCCAAGATGAGCGGCTTCCCGGCGACCAAGATCACTCAGGTCAAGCGCCTGTTCGATCCGACGACGGCCTACGCCGCCGCCTGATGGGAGGGGATCGATCGTGAAGCGCTTTGCGGAAATCGTCCTTGCCGTCGGCGCCTCGGCGCTGCTTTGCGGCACCGCGGTCGCCCATGACATGCCCGATCCGGTGCTCAACCGGTCTCGGGACATGGCGGCCAAGTACCTCGACATCAAGGTTGCCAAGGCGGAGGGCTACCAGCAGCTGTTCGAATGCACGACGCATGACGAGCACGGCACGATGGGGGTCCATTTCATCCATCCCGGCCGCGCCGGCGACGGCAGGCTGGTGCTCGGCGAACCCGACGTGCTGACCTACGAGCCCGAAGCCGATGGCTCGATGCAGCTTGTCGGCATGGAATACCTCGTCTTCGAGAAGGACTGGAAGGGCAAGGGCGTTCCTGAATTCCTCGGCCGCACGCTGCAGCGCAAGACGACGGTGGGTATTCACCCGGTGGATCCCTATTACGAGCTCCATGTCTGGCACTGGCGGCACAACCCGGCCGGCATGTTCGCCGACTGGAACCCGTATGTGAGCTGTGAGCACGATCGGTCCTGAGGACCCGTCGGCACAGCCTCCGGGAGGGCCGTGGACGGCCCTCCCGCTTTCATCACTCAACCGCAAGGGAGATACGACCATGTCCATCCTTGGGCAGGAATTGATCACCGACCGGACGGTTCTCAGGCGCCTCTTTGCCGCAGCCGTCGAAACCTGCCACTCCGGCATAGTGCTCGTGGCGCGCATCGTGCGCATTCGCAGGGACCGGGCCAGGCTGGACGATCTGCCGGATTATCTGCTGCGCGACATCGGCGTCGGTCGCTCGGAGATACGATCGGTCACCAGGTTCGGCTGCAGGGAGCATGGCGAGGCCTGACTATGTGCAGGGCCCTGCCGTGGCGGCGAACACGCTCCCTGCGAACCGATCCGCCCGAAACTGTCGACAGGCCGGCCATGCGCTGCTAGAAGCCCGCGCCACAGACAGGATTCCAAAAAATTGGCAGAAGACATCGAACAGGCGGTATCGCGCCGCCGCACTTTCGCGATCATCGCCCACCCTGACGCCGGCAAGACCACGCTCACCGAAAAGCTGCTTTTGTTCGGCGGCGCCATCCAGCTTGCCGGCGAGGTCAAGGCCAAGAAGGACCGCATCCAGACGCGGTCCGACTGGATGAAGATCGAGCGCGAGCGCGGCATCTCGGTCGTCACCTCGGTGATGACCTTCGAATATGACGACAACGTCTTCAACCTGCTCGACACGCCCGGCCACGAGGATTTCGCCGACGACACCTACCGCACGCTGTCTGCAGTCGACTCCGCCGTCATGGTCATCGATGCCGCCAAGGGCATCGAGCCGCGCACGCTGAAACTTTTCGAGGTCTGCCGGCTGCGCGACATCCCGATCATCACCTTCGTCAACAAGATGGACCGCGAGAGCCGCGATCCGTTCGAGATTTTGGATGAGATCGAGCAGAAGCTGGCGCTCGACACCGCGCCCGTCACCTGGCCGATCGGCCGCGGGAGGACCTTCTCGGGCACCTACCATCTGGCGCAGAACGCGGTGCGCAGGAGCGACGATGAGAAGGAACGCACGCCGGTCAACGGTCCGGATTCCAACCGCGTCGCCGGGCTTTTGCCCGAAAACGAGCGCAACGACTTCATCGAGGAGTTGGAGTTGGCGCGCGAGGCCTGCCGGCCTCTCGATATCGACGCTTTCCGCGAGGGCCATCTGACGCCGGTCTATTTCGGCTCGGCGCTGCGCAATTACGGCGTGCGCGACCTGATCGAGGCGCTCGGCGCCTACGGCCCGTCGCCGCGCGCCCAGGAAGCCGATGAGCGCACGGTCGAGGCGACCGAGGACAAGATGACGTCCTTCGTCTTCAAGATCCAGGCCAACATGGATCCAAACCACCGCGACCGCATCGCTTTCGTCCGCGTCTGCTCCGGCAAGCTGGAGCGCGGCATGAAGGCCAAGCTGGTTCGCACCGGCAAGCCGATGAGCCTGTCCGCGCCGCAATTCTTCTTTGCCCGCACCCGCGTCACCGCCGACGAGGCCTTCGCCGGCGACGTCGTCGGCATCCCCAACCACGGCACGCTGCGCATCGGCGATACGCTGACCGAGGGCGAGGAGATCCTGTTCCGCGGCGTGCCGAACTTCGCCCCGGAAATCCTGCGCCGCGTGCGCCTCGGCGACGCCATGAAGGCCAAGAAGCTGAAGGAAGCCCTGCACCAGATGGCCGAGGAGGGCGTGGTGCAGCTTTTCTCGCCGGAGGACGGTTCGCCGGCCATAGTCGGCGTCGTCGGCGCCCTGCAGCTCGACGTGCTGAAGGAACGGCTGAACATCGAATACACGCTGCCGGTGGATTTCGAGATGTCGCGCTTCTCCGTCTGCCGCTGGATCTCGGCCGACGACAAGGCGGAGGTGCAGCGTTTCATCGAATCGCATCGCGGCGACATCGCCCGCGACCTCGACAACGATCCGGTGTTTCTGGCCCAGCACGCCTTCTCGCTGAACTATGAGGCCGAGCGCTGGAAGGCGATCCGCTTCACCGCGGTCAAGGATTACCAGGTCCGCGATAAGGCGGCGTGAGCTGTTTTTCCCTGCCCCCCTTGTGGGGGAAGGTGGCCTCGCGAAGCGAGGTCGGATGAGGGGTGCTCCAGGGATCGCCAAGGTCTCACTCCGCTGGAACACCCCTCATCCGTCTCGGCGCTGCGCGCCGATCCACCTTCTCCCACAACAAGGGGAGAAGGCAAAGTCGCGCTCACCCCTTCGCCGCTTCCTCGATCTTGGCGATATCGATCTTGCCCATCTGCATCATCGCCGACATCACACGACCGGCCTTCGCTCTGTCCGGATCCAGAAGCAGTTTCGGCAACTGCTCCGGCACGACCTGCCAGGAGACGCCGAATTTGTCTTTCAGCCAGCTGCACTGGCCGGGCTCGCCGCCCTCGGTGAGCTTCTCCCAGAAATAGTCGACCTCTTCCTGCGTCTTGCAGTCGATCGACTGCGACATCGCCTCGTTGAACTTGAAGTACGGACCGCCATTGAGCGCCTGGAACGGCACGCCATCGAGCTCGAACGTGGTCATCAGCACCTTGCCCTCATCGGGGTGACCCGCGGGCCAGCGCAAAACGCTCAGCACCTTCGAGTTCTTGAAGATGGAGATGTAGTGGTTCATCGCCTCCTCGGCCTGGCCATCGAACCACAGGCAGGTGGTGATCTTTTGCATGTCGTGCTCCTCGGACTTATGTTGCTACATCTTCAACGGCGGGTCGGCGATTTGTGCCGTTCATACCGTCTGTCTCAAGGACGGATCGATAGGGCACGATCCGACAGTGATTTCAAATTTTCCTGAAGAATCCTGGCGCAGCGCAAAATTGTGGCAAGGCCGGGTCATGGCCGCTATAACCGCTGCCGACCAAAATTTGAGCGCCGCCCGCCGCGCAGCGGCGTGGCCAGCCAGCAAGGACAATTCAATGCCTGCCTATCGTTCCCGCACCACCACCCACGGCCGCAACATGGCCGGCGCCCGCGGCCTGTGGCGCGCCACCGGCATGAAGGACAGTGATTTCGGCAAACCGATCATCGCGGTGGTCAATTCCTTCACTCAGTTCGTGCCCGGCCACGTGCACCTGAAGGATCTCGGCCAGCTCGTCGCGCGCGAGATCGAGAAGGCAGGCGGCGTCGCCAAGGAGTTCAACACCATCGCCGTCGACGATGGCATCGCCATGGGCCATGATGGCATGCTCTATTCGCTGCCGTCGCGCGAGCTGATCGCCGATTCCGTCGAATACATGGTCAACGCGCATTGCGCCGACGCCATGGTCTGCATCTCCAATTGCGACAAGATCACCCCCGGCATGCTGATGGCCTCGCTTCGCCTCAACATCCCGACCGTCTTCGTTTCCGGCGGCCCGATGGAGGCCGGCAAGGTGGTGTTGGCCGGCAAGGCGCAAGCGCTCGACCTGGTCGACGCCATGGTCGCCGCCGCCGACGACAAGATATCCGACGAGGACGTCAAGGTCATCGAGCGCTCGGCCTGCCCGACCTGCGGCTCCTGCTCGGGCATGTTCACCGCCAATTCGATGAACTGCCTGACCGAGGCGCTAGGCCTGTCGCTGCCGGGAAATGGCTCGACCTTGGCCACCCATGCCGATCGCAAGCGCCTGTTCGTCGAGGCCGGCCATCTCGCCGTCGATCTCGCCCAGCGCTATTACGAGCAGGACGACGAAACGGCGCTGCCGCGCAGCATCGCCTCCAAGGGCGCTTTCGAGAACGCCATGGCGCTCGACATCGCCATGGGCGGCTCGACCAACACGGTGCTGCACATCCTCGCCGCCGCCCATGAGGGCGAGGTCGACTTCACCATGGAAGACATCGACCGGCTGTCGCGGAAAGTGCCGGTGCTCTGCAAGGTGGCGCCGGCCAAGTCCGACGTGCACATGGAGGACGTCCACCGCGCCGGCGGCATCATGGCGATCCTCGGCCAGCTCGACCAAGCCGGCCTGATCAATCGCGACCTGCCGACGGTGCACACCGCTACGCTCGGCGAGGCGCTCGACCATTGGGACATCGCCCGCACTTCGGCCGAGAATGTCCGCGACTTCTTCCGCGCCGCCCCCGGCGGCGTGCCGACCCAGGTCGCCTTCAGCCAGGACCGCCGCTGGGACGAACTCGACCTCGACCGGGAGAAGGGCGTGATCCGCTCGGCCAAGACGCCGTTCTCGAAGGATGGCGGCCTTGCTGTGCTGAAGGGAAATCTGGCGCTCGACGGCTGCATCGTGAAGACCGCCGGCGTCGACGAGTCGATCCTGAAATTTACCGGCCCGGCCCGTGTCTTCGAGAGCCAGGACGCTTCCGTCAAGGCGATCCTCGGCAACGAGATCAAGGCCGGCGACATCGTCGTCATCCGCTATGAGGGGCCGCGAGGCGGCCCCGGCATGCAGGAGATGCTCTACCCGACCAGCTACCTGAAGTCGAAGGGCCTCGGCAAAGCCTGCGCGCTGATCACCGACGGCCGCTTCTCCGGCGGCACGTCGGGCCTGTCGATCGGCCACGTCTCGCCGGAAGCCGCTGAAGGCGGCGCGATCGGCCTGGTCCAGGAAGGCGACACGATCGAGATCGATATCCCCAACCGCACCATCCGGCTCGCCGTCAGCGATGCCGAGCTCGAAGCGCGCCGCGCGGCGATGAACGTCAAGGGCGCCGACGCCTGGAAGCCGGCCGAAAAGCGCAAGCGCAAGGTGACGACGGCCCTGCGCGCCTACGCCGCCTTCGCCACCAGCGCCGACAAGGGCGCGGTGCGGAAAGTGCCGGAGTGAGGAGCGCTTCTCCTTCTCCCCTTGTGGGGTGAGAAGCGGTCCGCGTTAGCGGACGAAAAGCCAATTGCTTGGCTTTTCGAGCTTCGAACGCCCTGAGCCTGCGAAGGGCCGGGTGGTGTCGCCGAAGGCGCGGGTGCTCCAGGGAAAGGCAGCGTCTCACTCCGCTGGAACACCCCTCATCCGTCTCGGCGCTATCGCGCCGATCCACCTTCTCCCACAAGGGGAGAAGGTGGAAGTCGGCACTACGGCATCAGCTGATATTCATAAAGCTTCTGATAGAGCCCGCCTTGCTTGAGGAGGGTCCTGTGCGGGCCGCTCTCCTGCACCTTGCCCTTTTCCAGCACCACGATGGTGTCGGCTTGATGCACGGTCGACAGCCGGTGCGCGATGACGATCGTCGTGCGTCCGACCGTCAGCTGCTGCAGCGCGTCGCGGAACAGCGCTTCCGACTCGGCGTCGAGCGCGCTGGTCGCCTCGTCGAGCAGCAGTATCTCGGCATTGCGCAGCATGGCGCGCGCGATCGAGATGCGCTGGCGCTGGCCGCCGGACAAAAGCGATCCGTTCTCGCCGACCTCCGTCTCGTAGCCCTTGGCCATGGCGCTGATGAAGTCATGTGCGTTGGCGGCCTTGGCGGCGGCGATCACCTCTTCATCGGTCGCGTGCTCGCGGCCGAGGCGGATATTGTGCATGATCGTGCCGGCGAACAGGAATGTGTCCTGGCTGACATAGGCGATCTTCTTCCGGAGCGAATCGAGCGTCGCGAAGGAGATGTCCTGGCCGTCGAACATCACCCTGCCGGTCTGCGGGTCGTACATGCGCATGATCAGGTTCAGGATCGTCGACTTGCCGCTGCCCGACGGCCCGACCAGCGCCGTCATCTTGCCGGCCGCGAGCGCCAGGTTGAAGCCCTCGAACACCGGCGGGCTTTCCGGATAGGCGAAGCTGACATTGTCGAAGCGGATTTCGCCCGGTCCAGGTTGCAGCGGCCTCGCGCAAGGTTTTTCCGCGAGCGTAAGCGGCCGGTCGGCGAGCTGGAACATCATGCGCACGCCGACGATGCCGGTCTCGAGCGAGATGCGAACGCGGGCCAGGCGCTTAGCCGGCTCATAAGCGAGCAGCAGCGATGCGATGAAGGCCATGATGTTGCCCGGCATCTGCCCGCCCTGCAGCACCAGGAACCCGCTGATGAAGACCGCGCCGGCGATCGCCAGGCCGGCAATGGTTTCCATCACCGGGCTGGTGGCCGCCTCCAGCGTGGCGATGTTGTTGGCGCGGTTCTCGACGTCGGAGACGGCCTGGTACATGCGTTTGCGCATCGCGCCTTCAAGGTTGAAGGATTTGACGACGCGTACGCCGATCGCCGTCTCCTGCATGACATGAACGATCTGCCCAAGCGAGCGGAATTCCATGGCGGCGATGTTGCGGACGCGCTTCAGGATGCGGTTGACGCCGTAGATCGCCACCGGCCCGACGACGAAGCAGATCAGCGACAGCGCCGGCTGTTGCCAGATCATGACGCCTACCAGCACGGCCAGCGTCACCAGGTCGCGCACATAGGACGTCACGACGAGATCGAGTACGCTGCGCGCCGCCTGCGCGTTGCTGGTCATGCGGGCGATCAGATCGGCCGACGAGGTCGAGTGGTAGAACTCGATGCCTTGTTCCAGGATGCGATCGTAGATCTTGCGCTGCCGGTCGGCGATGATGGCGTTGCCGACGCGGCTCATGAAATAGGCCTGGACGAAGGTGGCGAGCCCCTTCACCAGGAAGATCCCCGCGACCCCGGCAGCGATCAAATTGACGCGGTCGAGCCTCTTGAAGACGACGAATTCGTTGGTGATCTCACGCAGGATCCAGGCGCTGGCGCCGGTCATGGCGGCCACCACCAGCATCGACACGATGGCGGCGCCATAGCCGAATTTGTGCTCTTGGAAGGATTCCCTCACGAGCCTCGCGACAAGGCGCTGGTTCTCCGTGGAGCGGAAGAAGCGAAACAACGGCCGATCCTGTGTCTGACTTGCAAAGAATTTCGGATTCGCCACGAGGGCGCGAGGCGGCTTATAGAGCGAGTTGCGGCGCGATGGAACCTTTCGGCTGCCGGGGAAAGAAAAGGCTGCGCGAGGCCGCCTTTTCGGCCACGATGATCGCCAGGTCTTGAGAGGGTGACGACAGATGGATTTCGACCTCATCGTGCGCGGCGGCACGCTGCCGGACGGCAGGGTTGCCGATATCGGCATTGCCGGCGAAACCATCCGCGCGATCGAGCAGAAGCTGACAGGGTCGGCGCCCACAGAGATCGACGCGCGCGGCAACCTTGTTTCGCCGCCCTTCGTCGATCCGCATTTCCACATGGACGCCACCCTGTCCTACGGCATTCCGCGCATCAACGCGTCAGGCACGCTGCTCGAGGGCATCGCGCTTTGGGGCGAGCTGAAGCCGCTGCTGACGCATGAGGCCGTGCGCGAGCGCGCGCTCGCCTATTGCGACTGGGCCGTGTCGATGGGCCTGCTCGCCATCCGCAGCCATGTCGACGTCTGCGACGACCGGCTGCTCGCGGTGGAGGCCCTGCTCGACGTCAAGAAAACGGTCGCGCCCTATATCGACCTGCAGCTGGTGGCGTTTCCGCAGGACGGCCTCTATCGCTCGCCGACGGCGCTCAAGAACACCGTCCGGGCGCTCGACATGGGCGTCGACATCGTCGGCGGCATCCCGCATTTCGAGCGCACCATGGCCGACGGCACCCGCTCGGTGACGGAGCTTTGCGAGATCGCGGCGAAACGCGGCCTGATGGTCGACATGCACTGCGACGAGACCGACGATCCGCTGTCGCGCCATATCGAGCAACTCGCTTACGAAACGCAGCGTCTCGGCCTGCAGGGCAGGGTGGCCGGCTCGCATCTCACCTCCATGCATTCGATGGACAATTACTACGTCTCGAAGCTCCTGCCGCTGATCGCCGAAGCCGGTGTCTCGGCCATCCCCAACCCGCTGATCAACATCATGCTGCAGGGGCGCCACGACACCTTCCCGAAGCGGCGCGGCCTGACCAGGGTGAAGGAGATGCTGGCGCTCGGCATCCGCGTCGGCTGGGGGCAGGATTGCGTGCTCGACCCCTGGTATTCGCTGGGCACCGCCGACATGCTCGACGTCGCCTTCATGGGTCTGCATGTGGCGCAGATGTCGAGCCCGGCCGATATGGCGCGCTGCTTCGACATGGTCACCAACGTCAACGCCGCGATCATGGGGCTCGACCACCTCGGCCTCGCCGTCGGCAAGCGCGCCAGCCTTGTTGTGCTCGACGCCGGCAACGCGATCGAGGCCGTTCGCCTGCGCCCCGAACGTCTCTGCGTCATCGCCAGGGGCAAGATCGTCGCCGAACGGACCAGGCAGGAGACGCGGCTGTCGATTTCCGGACGTCCGGCGCAGGTGAACCGGCGGCACAGGGCGGGTTAGAACCAGCCGATTTCCGCCGCTGGTCTTACCGGTTGGCCGATTTTCCCTCGTCAAACCGGCGGCCTGCGGCTAGGGAGCGGCATGGCTCAGACCATCGCCCGCAATTTCACGATCCGGAACATGTTGCTCGCCGGCATCCTTTTGATGCTTGCCGGCGACTTCATGTTCGCGCTGAACGATGCGATGGGCAAATGGCTGGTCGCCAGCTTCTCCGTCGGCCAGGTTGTGCTGATCCGCTCGATCGGCGCTTTCATCGTGCTGGGGCCCATGATCGCCAACCAGGGCGCGGGCAAGCTGTTCCAGATGGAAAGGCCGGCGCTGCAGCTCCTGCGCGTCGTGGCGACGACGCTCGACACCGGGCTTTTCTATGCCGCCGTCGTCCACCTGCCGCTCGCCGACGTGATGAGCTTCTACATGGCCGGGCCTATCTATGTCGCCGCGCTTTCGCACCTCTTGCTCGGTGAAAAGGTCGGCTGGCGCCGCTGGCTGGCGATCCTCGTCGGCTTCTGCGGCGTGCTGATCATCCTGAAGCCGTCCTCGGCGGCTTTCTCGCTGTCGTCGAGCTATGCGCTGATCGGCAGCGTGGCCTTCGGCTTCGCCATCATCCTTGGCCGGCGTTTGCGTGGAACGAGCGACACGACACTCGTTACCTGGCAGACCATCGGCACGCTGATTGTCGGCGCCGCGCTGACCATCGGCGCATGGAATACGCCCTCGGCGCTCGACTTCGGCGCCATGCTCTTGCTTGGCGTTGTGTCCTGCGCGGCCCATCTGATGATCACAAGGGCGCTGAAGCTGGCACCGGCCTCGACGCTGGCGCCGCTGCATTACAGCCTGCTTCTGTGGGCCATCGTCTTTGGCCTGGTTTTCTTCGGCGATGTGCCGAGCCCGCGCATTCTGTTCGGCTCCGCTATCGTCGTGCTTGCCGGCATCTTCATCTTCCATCGCCAGAAGGTGGTGGAAGCCGTGGTGCCGCCCGAGAACGTGCCGAAGGGCGTCAATTAGCTTCTTAGCACAGAAATTTTGACCGGTCGGCTATGCGTGCGTTGGCAGATACATGCTTTGGCGATTGGCCGAGACGCCTATCGGGTCGTCATCCACGGGCGGAGCAAGGAGCGAAGCGACGCGCGCAGACCCGAGGATCCATGCCGTGACTTCAAAGCGCTGCGGCGGTCCAGAATTCTGCACCGTTGCACACTTCGGTCCAGGTAACGGCATGGATTCCAGGGTCTGCGCGCGTCGCTTCGCTCCTTGCTCCGCCCTGGAATGACGAGGTTCGGGAGCCTTCGGCTCATCGCCAGCGTTTGCGCTGACTACCCCAAACGGACGTTGATAGCCTTGCCCGACAAGCTTGCAATTCAAAATCACTGTGTTGAGGAACCAGGGCAACTTCACGAAAGTTTTTTGCGGTGCAAATCGCCATCCGGATGCAATCTGTGATTGATTCCGGCAGGGCCGGCAGGATATCTATAACCTGGAAAATTGCGCTATTTGGGGGGAAATCATGGGCAGTTTCTCGATATGGCATTGGCTCATAATTCTGATCATTATCGGCTTGCCATTCTTGTTTGTCTTGAGGGCGCCGCCGGCCGGCGTCAATCGCTTCGGTGACACGCCGCCGTCGATGAACTTTGGTGAAGCGATTGCAAGCTTTTTCCGAAATTATGTGAACTTTTCCGGCAGGGCCAGTCGCTCGGAGTTCTGGTATTCCTACCTCTTCATAATCATCGTCGCCGTTCTTATGGGGATAGTCGATATCTTTGTGGGAAACGAAGCCGTTTCGTCGCTTTGGAATCTTGCCGTTCTTCTGCCGACACTTGCCATGACCGCGCGCCGGCTGCATGACATCAACAGAAGCGGTTGGCATCAGCTGCTTGCGGGATTCTTCCCCATCGGCACCATCGCGCTACTCATCTGGTATTGCAAAAAGTCCGACGAAACAGGGTCGTTGAACGAGATACAAAGGGTTTTCAGGTAACGCGCTGGGATGGCTCTAGCCCAGGCGTACGGCGGCGAGGTGTCGCGAAAACTCCGCCGTTTCCATCAGCGTCTTGCAGCGGGCGAAGCGGCCGTCGGCATAGGCGCGGAAATCGTCGGCCGGATTGTCGTTGGCGAGCTGGATCAGGCCCCACAGCGTCCACAAAAGGTCGCACATCGCCTTGTAGATGACGACGCGGCCCCGCTCCGCCGGCCGCGCCTCGCCGGTGAAATAAGCGCGCATCAGTTCCTCGTCCTGGGCGGCATCGAACCTGCCCTCGACCGAGAGGTCACCGAGGTCCCAGAGCGGATCGTTCATGCCGGAATATTCCCAGTCGACGATCCACATCCGCTCGCCCGTATCGAGGAAGTTCTCGCACAGCGGGTCGCAATGGCAGGCGGCAAGCGGGATGGCCTGCGCGGCAAGCGCCGCGCGCACCGCGCCTGCCTCGCGCACCACGTCGTGATACCCGGCGGGCAGCGCCACGTCCTTGGTCGACAGGACCTTGAGATAGTCGTCGATCATCGCGAACAGCTCGAAGCGGAAGGGAAACACCGCACCCGAAGAGTGGAGTTTTCGGAAGGCCTGGCCAGCCCGCGCCGGGCTGCCCGGCCGCACCTTGAATTTTTCGGGCGACATCGTCTCGGCGCCGGCGATGAAGCGCGTCGCCATCACACCGGACGCCGGATCGGCATAAAGCACTTCGGGGCTGACGCCGGCCCTGGCCGCTTCGCGCGCCGCCACCGCCTCGTTGGCGCGGTTGATGTATTCCTCCGTGCCCTTGCCGGGGATGCGCAGGCACACGTCACCCGCCCTGTAGACCCTGTTGGTTAGGCCGCCTAAGCGCTCCAGCGGCCCATCATAACTCGCCAGCACCGGAACGGCCGCCAGCGCCGCGCGCAGCTCGTCGGTCATGTCGTGTCCCCTTCACGCCATTGTTGTCGTTCTGACGGTTCCACAGTTTTGGCGGCTTGACTATGATCCTTTGCACATGAATCGGCTTCGAGGGGCGACGATGACGGACGGCAAGCACAGCGGCTCGCTAAGCGCGGCCTACGCGGCGAAGCGGCCGGAGGACGTGGCCGCGATCTATGACCACTGGTCCGAGACCTACGATGCCGACATGTCGGCCGCCGGCTATCGCCATCCGACGATCTGCCTGGCGCTGCTTGCCCGCCACCTGCCGCGCGGAGCCGAACCCTTGCTCGACGCCGGCGCTGGCACCGGGCTGATCGGTGAGTGGCTGGCCATCACCGGCTATCCGCGGGTCGAGGCGCTCGACATCTCGCAAGGCATGTTGGACAAGGCCGGCGCCAAGGGAGTCTACACGGCGCTGCATCGGCTGGCGATGGGCGACGCGCTGCCCTTCGCCGACGGCGCCTATGCCGGCATCATTTCGGCGGGCGTCTTCACCTCGGGCCATGTCGGGGTCGAAGGCCTGGACGAGTTGATCCGCATCTGCCGTCCAGGCGGCGTCATCGTGCTGACCGTCAAGAACACGCTGTGGGATGCTGGCTTTGCGGAGCGGATCGCCGAGTTGGAAGCGCGCGGCGCGATAAGCCGCCTCGAAGAGACGCGACCCTACGCCTCAATGCCCGGCGAAGGTGATACTGTCCCGAGCCGTTGCCTGGCACTGCGCGTCAGCTGACTCGCGCTGCGCATCATCTGACCCGCGCTGCGCGGATCAAGCCTTTATCTTCACGCCGGCCGGGTCGTACATCGCCTCGAGATGGATCTTTGCCGGCGTGCGTTCCATCGCCACGACCAGCTCGTAGTCGCCGGAGGCGAGGAACTCGTCGCCGAGGCCGTCGGCATTGCGCACATAGCCGTAGCCGATGTTCTTCTCAACCGTGTAGCCATAGCCGCCGCTGGTGAGGTAGCCCACAGGCTCGCCATTGCGCAGGATCGTCTCGCGCCCAACCAACACGACCTCCGGGTCATCCACCGTGAAGCCGGCAAAGCGTTTTGTGGGCGGCTTGCCGGTCGCCTTCTCCAGCGCCTTGCGTCCGACGAAGTCGGTGTTCTTGCGAAGCTTCACCGCCCAGCCGAGCCCCGCTTCCAGTGGCGTGTCGTTCGGCGTGATGTCGGAGCCCCAGGCGCGATAACCTTTTTCGAGCCGGAGCGATTCCAGCGCCCGGTAGCCGACCGGGCGAATGCCGTGCGCCTTGCCCGCCGCCATCAGCGCATCGAAAACCTCGCCGGTGTCGGCGATCGGCACATGCAGCTCCCAGCCCAGCTCGCCGACATAGGTGACGCGCAGCGCCTTCACGCTATGGCCGGCAATTTCGATTTCTCGGGCATGGCCGAAGGGGAAGGCGGCGTTCGCAACGTCGGCCTCCGTCACCGCCGACAGCACGTCGCGGGCGCGCGGTCCCATCAGCGACAACGTGCCGAAATCCTCCGTGACGTCCTCCAGCCTGGCATCGAGGCCGGAGCCGATATGGTCGCCTATCCAGGACAGGTCATGCGTGCGGAAGCCGGTGCCGGTGACGATGTAGAACCGCTCCTCGCCCAGCCTCGACACGGTGAGGTCGGCCTCGATGCCGCCGCGCGTGTTGAGAAGCTGCGTGTAGGTGAGCCGCCCGACCGGCTTGTTGACGTCGTTGGCGCAGATCCAGTCGAGCGCCTTCAGCGCGTCGCTTCCGGTCAGCTCGTATTTGGCGAAGGAGGACTGATCGAAGATGCCGACCTTCTCGCGCACATGCCGGTGCTCGTCGCCGACCGGGCCGAACCAGTTCTGGCGGCCCATCGAATAGACGTCTTCGGCGGCTACGCCGTCGGGCGCGAACCAGTTCGGCCGCTCCCAGCCGAGCTTGGAGCCGAACACGGCGCGATGCGCCTTCAGCCGCTCGTAGAGCGGCGAGACGATGCGCGGCCGTCCCGAGAGATACTCTTCGTGCGGGAAGCCGATTGTGTAATGCTTGCCATAGGCCTCCAGCGTGCGGTCGCGGACCCAGTCGCGGTCGCGGTGCAGGCCGGAGAAGCGCCTGATGTCGACCACCCAGAGATCGAGCGGCGCCTCGCCGTCGACCACCCATTGCGCCAGCACCCAGCCGGCGCCGCCGGCCGACGCGATGCCGAAGGCGTTGAAGCCTGCCCCGACGAACATGTTGGCGCATTCCGGCGCCACGCCGAGGATGAAGTTGCCGTCCGGCGTGAAGCTCTCCGGCCCGTTGATCATCTGCTTGACGCCGACATGGGCGAGCGCCGGCACACGCTCGATCGCCTGGCTCATATGCTGTTCGAAATGATCGTAATCGTCGTCGAACAGGCGAAATTCCCAGTCGTTGGGCACGTCGCCGCCGGGAAGCCCGGTTGCCCAGGCCTGCGGGTTGGGCTCATAGCCGCCCATCACCAGTCCGCCGACCTCCTCCTTGAAATAGGTGCGGCGGTCGGGGTCGCGGATCGTCGGCGCGTCGTTGGCCAGCCCTTCGATCCTCTCGGTGATGATATACTGGTGCTTGACCGGCTGCAGCGGCACGTTGATGCCGGCCATCGCGCCGACCTGCCTTGCCCATTGCCCGGCGCAGTTCACCACCTTGTCGCAGGCGATGTCGCCCCTGGAAGTCCTCACCGCCGTGATGCGGCCGTCCTTCATCGTGAAGCCGGTGACGCGCACGTCCTCGAACAGTTTCGCGCCATGCATGCGCGCGCCCTTGGCGAGCGACTGGGCGATGTCGGAGGGGCTTGCCTGCCCGTCGGTTGGCAGCCACGAGGCGCCGACCAGGTCGCCCGTCTCCATCAGCGGCCACATGCGCTTCACTTCCGCCGGCGACAGAAGCTGCATGTCCATGCCGAAGCTTTTGGCCGTGGTCGCCAGCCGCTTGAACTCGGTCCAGCGGTCGGCATTGGTCGCGAGCCTGATGCAGCCGGTCATCTTCCAGCCGGTTGCCAGGCCGGTCTCGGCCTCCAGCCCCTTGTAGAGCTCGACCGAATATTTGAGGACCCGCGTGATCGAGGCCGACGAGCGCAATTGCCCGACCAGGCCGGCGGCGTGCCAGGTCGAGCCCGAGGTCAGCTTGCCCTGCTCGAGCAGCACCACGTCCGCCTTGTGGTCGCGCGCCAGATGATAGGCGGTGGAACAGCCGATGATGCCGCCGCCGATGACGACGATTTCGGCATGGCTGGGCAAGGTCATGGCTTGGTCCCGTATTTCGTCCGGTAGTTGTCCAGCGCCGCGTCGAGCCGGACGAGGTTTTCCTCGGTATAGGCGACATAGTCGATGCCGGGCGCGTCGAGATAAAGCTCGGAGACCATGCTCCACATCGCCTCGCGCAGCAGCGAGGCGCATTGCATGGCGGCGTGCGAGCGGCGGATCTCGCTGTCCGGCTCCTTCATGAAATAGGCGGTCAGGAAGGCGAAGGATTCCTCATCGCTCAGGCCGGCGTTGGAGGCGGCGCCCGCGAGATCGAACATCGCCGTGTTGAAGCCGGCATATTCGAAATCGATCAGCCACAGCCGCTTGCCGTCGTCCAGGATATTGGCCGGCAAAAGATCGTTGTGACCGAAGACGATCGGCAGCAGTTTTTGCGCCCGCTCGAGCTCGTCGGCCAGCGCAAGATAGCGCGACAACTGATCCTTCTTGCGGCTGCCACCTTCGTCCAGCGTGCGCGCATAGTCGCGGACGACGTGGAACACCCAGAACATGAAGCCGGCGCCGGAGACATGGCTCGGCATCTCGCGATGGAAGCCGCGCAGCAGCGCCGCCACGCGGCCGAGATTGGCCCGCACATCCTCGGCGAGAAAGGTCTTCGCCCCGAGAAACGCCGTCACCAGGATGCCGGGCTCGGCATAATGCACGGCCGGCGCGAATCCAGCGGCATGCGCGGCCCGCGCCGTCATCACCTCGCGCTCGCGAAAGACGTGGTGGAACGGAAAGTCCTGGCCGAAGCGCACGACATGCCGCCCCGCGGCATCCGTGACGACAAAATTGGCGTTGCTGAGGCCGCCCGGCAGCGGCTCGATCTCGATGCTGCCGTTCCAGCACGGCAAGGCGCGGATGCGGTCTTCGGCGCTCACGGCTTCGCTCCGGCCTCAACCGGTCTCACGGAAAACGACGATGGGACAAAATAAAAAAGCCTCGTCGGTGCGAGACGCCAGGATCGGTATCCCGCACCGCACCGACGAGCCCCTTGGCCAGGTTCAGGATCCCGGCATCCGCCCCCGCGGATTCGATAAAAGCTCAAATCTGGCTGGTTCCAGACGATCTGGTCACCAGGTTGCGGCTCTGCCATCATCCTCCCTTAGCAGTTCCGAGCCCTTGTGACTTGCAACCACTCTCATGCCCAGGTGGCAGAGCTGTCAATCAAAAGCTGTGACTTTTTTTGGGTGTTTTGCCCGAAAATATAAGCAACTCCTTTCAAAGCGTTGTCAAAGCCTTAAATTCGGTCAAGATCCCGGGCATTCCATATGATCCACTCGAAACGGCATGGCGAAATCCTGCGGCTCCTCGGCGAGGAGGGCACGATCAGCATAGCCAGCCTTGCCGAACGTCTCGGCGTCTCGCAGGAAACGGTGCGACGCGACGTCAAGCCGCTCGCCGATGACGGGTCGGTGCTGAAGATGCACGGCGCCGTCGGCCTTGCCTCGATGGTGGGCGAGGCGCCGTTCGAGCGGCGCATGCGCGAGAATGCCGAAGCCAAGCGCCTGATCGCCAGGATGGTCGCGGCCACCATCCGCGATGGCGAGGCGATCATGCTCGACACCGGCACGACCACATCCTTCCTGGCGCGCGAGCTGCTTGGGCATCGCCGGCTGACGGTGGTCACCAATTCCTCCGACATCGCTCGCACGCTGGCGACGGTGAACGGCAACAAGGTCTATATGGCCGGCGGCGAGCTGCGCAGCGACTCGGGCGCGGCTTTCGGCATTTCGGCGATCGAGTTCGTCAGCCGCTTCTCGGTCGATCATGCGGTGATCTCGATCGGCGCCGTCGATGCCGACGCCGGCCTGACCGACTACGAATTGGAGGAGGCGGAGTTCGCCCGCATGGTGCTGTCGCGCGGCCAGCGCTCGCTGGTCGTCACCGACCATACCAAATTCGGCCGCCAGGGGCTGGTCAGGGTGTGCGGCTTCGACGGCTTTTCCGAGCTTGCCACCGACCAGCCGCCGCCGCCCGACATAGCCGCCGCGCTGAGCCGGGCAGGCGCGCGCTTGGCCATCGCGACGGCCTGATCACCGCGGACAAAGCCCGCTTTCTTTCCCGCGCGCGGCAGTGTTTAGTCCGGCCATGGCTTTCACAATCCGCCAGCTCCAGTTCTTCGTTGCCGTCGCCGAGCAGGGCACTGTGTCGGGAGCCGCGCAGAATCTCTCGATCTCGCAGTCCTCGGTCACGGAGGCGATCAAGGAGCTGGAGAGCGATCTCGGCGTCGAGTTGTTCGAGCGCCATCCGCGCGGCCTCAACATCACCCATAAGGGCCACCAGTTCCTGCGCCACGCCACCAAGATCCTGGCCGATGTCTCGGATGCGCGCCGTTCTTTCTTCAGCGACCAGGCTGTCGCTGGCGGGCGCCTGCAGCTCGGCGTCACCTCGCTGGTCGCCGGCTACGTGCTGTCCGATCTGCTCGCCCGCTACCGTCGCGCCTATCCCGGCGTCGAGGTCTCCGCCATCGAGGACAATGGCGACTATCTCGAGCATCTTCTGGTCGGCGGCAAGCTCGACATCGCCGTCATGGTCACGTCCAACCTGCGCGACCGCACCGCGCTGCAGTCGGAAATCCTGGAAGTCTCGGCTTACCGGCTGTGGATCCCGCTCAGCCACAGGCTCGCCAGCGCCGACATCATCTCGATCGGCGATATCGCCTCCGAGCCGCTGATCATGCTCACCGTCGACGAGATCGAGGAGAACACCGGCAAGCTGCTGTCGGCGATCGGCGCGAGACCCCATGTCGCTTTTCGCACGCGTTCGGTGGAAGCGGTGCGCAGCCTTGTCGCCACCGGCGCCGGCGTGGCGCTGCTGCCCGACCTCGTCTACCGGCCCTGGTCGCTGGAGGGCGATCGCATCGAATCGCGCGATATTTCCGGCTCGCTGCCGGTCGTCCAGGTCGGCACCGTCTGGCGCCGCGGCTCCGGCCTGCCGCAGGCCGCGCGCGACTTCATCGGCCTCGCCCAGTCGCAGCGCATGGTGCGCCGCTGAAGCAATTCCAGGAAAAGCGTGAAACGGCCGGCTCGAACCCGTAAAGTGCGGGCAGCGATCGATGAGGGCAACCGAAAGCGAGGTCCGCCATGCCGCAATCCGCGCAGCCAAACACGCAGCAAGCCGCTCTCTGGAACGATGCCAGCGGAAAGGCCTGGGTCGAGATGCAGCCGATCCTCGACGGCGTGCTGGCGCCGTTGGCGAGCCTGGTGGTGGATGCCGGCTATCCCGGGGAAGGGGGCACGGTTTTGGACATCGGCTGCGGCGCCGGCGCCACGACCCTGGCGATGGCCCGCCGCGTCGGAAATGGCGGCCGATGTGTCGGCGTCGACATCTCGCGGCCGCTTGTCGCCCTGGCCACGGAGCGCGCGCGGGCGGAAGAGGTGGCGAACGCAAGTTTTGAGTTCGGCGATGCCCAGCAATATGCGTTCGAATCCGGACGCTTCGATGCCGTTGTCTCGCGCTTTGGCGTCATGTTCTTCGACGATCCCGTTGCGGCGTTCACCAACATAAGACAGGCCGCAAGGCGCGGCGGCAAACTCGCCTTTGTCGCTTGGCGCGGTCCGCGCGAGAATGATTTCATGACGACCGCCGCACGAGCGGCAGCACCTTTCCTGCCGCAGGCACCCGTGCCGGATCCCGAAGCGCCGGGACAGTTTGCCTTTGCCGACGGCGCCAGGGTGAGGCGGATCCTTGAAGCAAGCAACTGGTCGTCAGTTAAAGTCGAACAGGTTGACGTCCAGTGTCAGATCGCCGAACGCCATCTGATGACATATGCCGCCCGGCTAGGGCCGGTCGGCGCTGCGCTGCGGGAGGTTGACCAGGCAACGGCCGAGAAAATCACCGCGGCCTTGCCTGCTGCATTCGCGCCCTTCGTGGCGGACGGCGAGGCTCGTTTCAACGCCGCCTGCTGGCTGGTCACGGCGTTGGCCTGAAGGCATTTTGATATCGGAAAAACCGATATCGGCTTTCTGATAAATGAATTTGCGAAACCGGATTTTTCACAGCACCTTTCGCTCAGGGAACAAAGCCGCGCCCTGAGAGCGTTGCCGTCGGAGCATGGAGCTCCGACCCTTTGTAGTTTGCGCATGGTCCTGAAAGCCGAACTGGTTTCGGGGTCATGCGCCAAAATGGGAGATCGATGATGAATGCATTCCTGAAGTCGTGCACGGCGCTGACTGTCGCGCTTACTTTTTCCGGTCAGGCCATGGCCCAGGTCAAGGAACTCGGCAAGGGCGAGGGCGAGGTCAACATCGTTGCCTGGCCGGGCTATATCGAGCGCGGCGAGACCGACAAGGGTTATGACTGGGTGACGGCTTTCGAGAAGGAAAGCGGCTGTAAGGTCAACGTCAAGACCGCCAACACCTCGGACGAGATGGTCTCGCTGATGAACGAGGGCGGCTTCGATCTGGTCACCGCTTCGGGCGATGCCTCGCTGCGCCTCGTCGCCGGCAAGCGCGTGCAGCCGATCAACACCGATCTGATCCCGAGCTGGAAGACTGTCGACGACCGCCTGAAGGACGCGCCCTGGTTCACCGTCGACAAGGTGCATTACGGCTTACCCTATCAGTGGGGCCCGAACATCTTGATGTACAACACCGATGTCTTCAAGGAAGCGCCCAAGAGCTGGAACGTCGTCTTCGAGGAAATGAAGCTGCCCGACGGCAAGTCGAACAAGGGCCGCGTCCAGGCCTATGACGGCCCGATCCACATCGCGGATGCCGCCAATTACCTGATGTTCCACAAGCCGGAACTTGGCATCAAGGACCCCTACGAGCTCAACGAGGACCAGTACAAGGCGGCGCTCGACCTGTTGCGCACGCAGCGCACGCTGGTCGGCCGCTATTGGCACGATGCAGCGATCCAGGTCGACGACTTCCAGAACGAGGGTGTGGTCGCCTCTGGCTCATGGCCCTATCAGGTCAACACGCTGGTCGCCGCCAAGAAGCCGGTCGCTTCCACCGTGCCGGAAGAAGGCGTCACCGGCTGGGCCGATACCACCATGATGGAAGCCGACGCCGCCCATCCGAACTGCGCCTATATGTGGCTCGAGCATTCATTGTCGCCGAAGGTCCAGGGCGACGTCTCGGCCTGGTTCGGCTCGCTGCCGGTCGTGCCCGCCGCCTGCAAGGGCAATGAACTGCTCGGCGACGAAGGCTGCAAGACCAACGGCTACGACAATTTCGACAAGATCAAGTTCTGGAAGACGCCGGTGTCGAAATGCGCCAGCCAGAACGACCAGTGCGTGCCGTACTACCGCTGGGTGTCGGACTATATCGGCGTCATCGGCGGGCGGTAGCGCCATTACCCTTCTCCTTGTGGGGAGTGTCGCCGCTTGAGCGTCAGGGTGGGGGCGGTCTGATGGTTCGCGCTGTCACCCCCACCCGCGGCTTCGCCGCGACCTCCCCCTCGAGGGGGAGGTAGAGCGCCGCGCGAACATCTCAGACCCGGCAACTGACTGACAGGCCCATGACCTCTGCCGTTTCCTTCAAACAAGTCTCACGCCATTTCGGCAGCGTGCGCGCCGTCGACGCGGTCGATCTGGAGATCGCGCCGGGCGAATTCTTCGCCATGCTCGGGCCGTCCGGTTCCGGCAAGACGACGTGCCTCAGACTGATCGCCGGCTTCGAGCAGCCGACGGCCGGCTCGATCTCCATCTTCGGCGAACGCGCCGAAGGCGTTCCGCCCTATCGCCGCAACGTCAACACCGTCTTCCAGGACTACGCGCTGTTCCCGCATCTCAATGTTCTCGACAATGTCGCCTACGGCCTGATGGTCAAGGGCGTCGGCAAGGCCGAGCGGCTGAAGGCTGCCGAGGAAGCGCTGTCGCTGGTGCGCCTGCCGGGCTATGGCGCGCGCCGCCCCGGCCAGCTCTCCGGCGGCCAGCGCCAGCGCGTCGCGCTCGCCCGGGCGCTGGTCAACCAGCCCAAGGTGCTTCTGCTCGACGAGCCGCTCGGCGCGCTCGACCTCAAGCTGCGCGAGAACATGCAGGAGGAGTTGAAGTCGCTGCAGAAGGCGCTCGGCATCACCTTCGTCTTCGTCACCCACGACCAGGGCGAGGCGCTTTCCATGGCCGACCGCGTCGCCGTCTTCAACGACGGCAGGATCATGCAGGTCGGCACGCCGGAAGATATCTACCAGCGGCCGAACACGCGCTTCGTCGCCGATTTCGTCGGCTCGTCCAACGTGCTGCCGCCGGATTTCGTCCAGCGCTATTCCGGCCAGCATCGCTGGGGCAGCCTGCGTCCGGAGTCGATCCGCGTCTCAAGCGCGACCAGCGGCGACGGCGTCGCCGCGCGCCTGGTCGGGACCAATTATCTCGGCGCCACGACAAGGCTGGCGCTCGATGCCGAGGGGTTGAGGCTGCACGCCGTGGTGCCGGCGGGAACGGCGCTGCCGGCGGAAGGCGAGGCGGTGATGCTCACCTTCAATCGCGACAGCCTGCATCTGATGGATGAGCCGGCATGATCGCGCTTGGAATAATGGCCAGTCGAGCAGGCGAGGCGCTCTACGGCGCCCCCCTCTGGCCTGCCGGCCATCTCCCCCACAAGGGGGGAGATTGGCAGTTTCGGCGCCCCGCTCATCCTTCCGACGTTGGTGACTGGCGAAATCGCAGGCGACGGCTGATCTCCCCCCTTGGGGGGGAGATGTCCGGCAGGACAGAGGGGGGCGC
>NZ_RZRX01000179.1:0-13566 GCF_003997405.1 Mesorhizobium sp. M2A.F.Ca.ET.042.01.1.1 | reverse complement strand
CTCATACACCGAAGCTTAAGGCTTTGAGCGAGCAAAGGGAATCACCCCTGCCGTTGGACTGGCCAAAGCCCACAACCGTCCACAACGAAAAGCCGGCGCGGCCCTTTCGGCGGCGCCGGCTTTCGGTGTGTTGGGACGGATCAGCGCGACACGAAGCAGTTGCCGCCGGCCGCCTTGTAGCTCGTGCAAAGATTGATCGCATCGTTGCGCGACTGGGCCGGGACGCGGACGCGGTAGAAGGTGCCCTTGCCCGCGACCTCGGCCTTGACGATGTTGGCGGTGCGACCGGAGAGCACGCTGCCATAGCGGCGCTGCAGATCCTGATAAGTGGACTGCGCGCTTTGCACCGTCGGCTGCGAGGCGATCTGCATCGACCACGAGCCGCCGCCGGCTGCCGCCGCCGGATCGATGGAAGCGACCTGGTCCGGCTTGACCTCGCCGACGATATCGACCGGCTGGTCGGACGGACGCGCCGGCGCCACCGGCACCACCGCCGGTGTGTCGGCCGACTGCGCCTTGGCTTCAGCCTTCTTCGTGGGCTTCGCCGGCTTCACGGTCGCCGCATCGGCCTGACCCGTATCGGCCTGGCTCGCATCTGAAGCCACCGTTCCCGTCTGCTGGCCGTCGGAGGCCGGCGCGACATGCTGCGGCGCCGGATCGCTCGGCTCGGCCGCCGCGACCTTCGGCGCGGCCGGAGCCGGATCCTCGCGCGGCACCAGCGAGCCGTCAGGCTTGACCATCATGGTCTTCACCTTGCGCGGCGCGACGGCGACGACATCGTTGTTGTTGGCAGTGTTGGCGGCATCCTGCTGCAGCACCTGCGCGATGCGGTCTTCCGACTTCGGCGCCGGCGCGGCCGGCTGCGCGCTTGCCGGTGCGGCAGGCTGGGCGCTTTCGGGCACAGCGGCTTGTTCGACGCCGGGCAACGCCGAGCTTGTATTGCCGGCGGCACCAGCGCCGGCCGCGGCGTCGTCGTCGGTGGGCGAAAGATCGACCACGCGGCTCGGCGGCGGTTCCTTCGAGGCCAGGTCCACGGGCTGTTCGGTGGTGTTCACCAGCTTCTGCTGCACCGGCTCAGCAGGCTTTGCCGCGCCGCCGCCCTTGGCGACCGCGTCATAAACCTTGTTGTCCTGGTTCGGCACCACCGCGCCACCCGGATTTTCGGGCTTCACCTTGATCGGCGAATTGTCGGCCTTGACGATCACCGGAGCCTCGCTGCCGCCCTTGCCTCCAAACGAGAAGGCCAGCGCGCCAAGGCCGCCGAGAACCACCACGGCTCCGACCAGCCCCGCGATCATCATGCCGCGACGGCGCGGCTGCGCCGCCTCGCGCTCGGCAAGCCCGGGGATCGCCATCGCCTCTTCAAGCTCAGGATCGTAATCGAGCTCGTCGGTAGCGAATTCGTCCGCCTGTGAGACCGGCCGGCTGCCGGGCAGATCGTCAGCGTCGTAGTCCTTCGCGGCAGCGAAGGAAGCCTGAGCGGCCGGAGCCGCCGGAGCCTCGGCCCGCAAGTCGCGACGGTCATAGCCGTTGAAGCCCGCGCTGTAGCTTTCGTCGTCATAGCCACGGTTCTGCACGGGCGCCGACGCGATCTCCGTCGCGTTCATGTCGGTGAGCAGGCTCGCGAATTCCGCGTCCAGATCGTCATAAGCAGCGGCGGCCGGCTGATCCTCCTCGAAGCTGAGCTCCGGAATGTCGAGGTCGTCGGCGAGCGCGACCACGCGCTCCGGCACATCGACCGTCTCGACGTCCGGCACCTCGTCATGTTGGCGGGGCTGCGGCGCAGCCATCGGGGCCCGCGCCGGTTTGGCATAGGCGGAAGAATCCGGTGCCGGCTCGTTGCGGTAAGCAGGCGCGGTCATCTGCAGCGGCGCTGAAGGCGCTGCCACCTGCACCGGCGCCGCTGGGGCCGGCTGTGCCGCAAACGAGGCTTGCACCGGCGGAACGGCGGTCGGGGTCGAACGGCTCCACGACCTTGTCTGCTCGACCGGTGTCGGATGCATCCAATCGGACGAATTTGCCGGAGACCTCGCGCTGGCGGCCGCCGCCTGCTCGGCCTCGACACTTTTGGCGAAAGCGGCGCCGAAGGCGTCGTCGTCGAAATCAATGTCCTGTTCGGCCGCCGAAGGTCCGGCGCTGGAGGGCTCGGCCTTGGCCGAGGCTGCAAAATCCTGGCGGTCGAGCTCGTTGGCGAGCAGGTCGTCCAGGTCGCTCTCGACCGGCTGAGCGTCCTGCCCGTTCTGCGCCGGCTGGTGCTCGTCGAGATCCCAGTCGAGATCGTCAGCCGTCGTGATCCCACCGGCGTGGCTCGCGGATTCCGCAACCAGCCGTGGCGCGGGAGCAGGCTCCTTGACCGTGGGCATCGGCCGTGCGGTCATGGCGCCGAGCAGCGCGTTGAGCTCGTCCTCCAGGCTGCGCTCGCTGGCGGCCGGCTTTGCCGGTTCCACTGCCGCGACCGGAGGGACCAGAGCAGCAGCAACTGGTGCGACTGGAGCAGCGACGACCGGAGCCGGCTCTGCCGGCTGCAATACGGCGGCGGGCTCGACGGCCGGAGCTTGCGGCTCTTCGTTCAGCGCGTCGCGGAAGCTCAGCTCGAAATCGTCGTCGAGGGTCAGCGCGGCGGAAGGTTCGGGCGCGGCGGATCCCGGCTCAGCGGCAAAGCGGGCGGCCTCCGCCTCGACCATCGGCGCCGGCTCGTCGGCGAGCGACAGCTCCGGCTCCTGAAAATCCTGATCCTGGCCGAGATTGATGTCATCGCCCGGCGTCTGGTCGAAATGGCCGGCGAAATCATCTTCGGAGATCAGCGGGGCGGCTGCATGAGCTTCGGCCGGCTCGACGGCCCGCGCATTCTGCTCGGGCTCATGGCTTTCAAACGACAGCTCGTCTTCAAGCGACATGTGGACCGCGCTGTCGAAATCGGCGTCGAAAGCCTCTTCGCTCACGGCCTGCATGGCTTCGACGGCATCCTGACGGGCGTCGGCCAGCTCGTGATGGTCGAGCTGGAAATCCTGGTCCAGCGAGGCCGCCATTTCATGGTCGATCGAAAGGTCATCTTCGACCGGCGCGATATCGAGCGAACTGGCGACGGCCTTGTCGAAATCATCGTCGAAAGCGACCTCCGGCTCTGGGGCGGCCTGCTGCTCTGGCTCGAAACGCTCAGATGCGAAATGCCCCTCTGGCGCGACTTCCGGCTCCGCGGCGAAGTGCGGTTCTGGAGCGAACTGCGGCTCCGGTGCGCGCGCCACGGCGAAGTGGGCGTGATCAGCCGCGTCGTCAAAGACGAAATCCTGCTCGAAGGACGCGGTGAGCTCGTCATCATTCGCGCCAGCACTTGCAGCCTCGAAGGCCGGCTCATGGCTGATCTGGTGGATGGCAGCCTGCTGAGCGACCGGCGCGCTTTCCTCGACGGAATCGAACTCGCCCATCAACTCCTTCTCGAGGTCGATGTCGAAATCGTCAGCCTCCGCAACGTTATGAGCCGGCATGGCCTTCTCGGCCGCGGGGGCCGGCTGTCTTACCGGCTGGCGCGGGTCGAAACCCATGATCCGGGTCAGTTCCGCGAACGGATCATCGTCGGCGATATCGTTGTGGTCGGCTACTTTCAGCGGGGTTCTGTCTGCCATTATTGTTCCCGAACTCGCACAAAGTCGGACGCCATGGACGTCGCGCAGGGTTGGCCCTTACCAGCGCAATGTGGGCAAAAGGTGACAGGTTTTTTAGTTAAACCTAACGCATTTCCGTGGGCGCGTCTGCCCCGATCAGCGTCAGGCCGGAGGTCAAGACATCCGAAACAGCCTGCACCAGCCCTAGTCTGGCATAGGTTGATTCTCGGTCGTTAACCTTAACAAAACGTAAGTCCTGATTGTCGTGGCCGCGATTCCACTGTGCATGGAAGCCTGAAGCCAGGTCATAAAGGTAGAAAGCGAGCCGGTGCGGCTCCAGCGAAAGCGCCGCGGACTCGATTAATCTTGGATATTCAGCCAGCTTGCGGATCAACGCGATCTCGCCCTCGTCGGCCAGCGCAGCGACGGAAGCCGCGAGCCGGTTGCGGTCGAAATTCGCCTCGCCGAGCTGCTCGCTCGCCTGCCTGAAGACGGAATGGCAGCGAGCCGAAGCGTACTGCACATAGAACACCGGATTGTCCTTCGACTGCTCCGTGACCTTGGCGAAGTCGAAATCGAGCGGCGCGTCGTTCTTGCGGTAAAGCATCATGAAGCGGATCGGGTCGCGGCCGACCTCCTCCACGACATCGCGCAAGGTGACGAAATCGCCGGACCGCTTCGACATCCGGACCGGCTCGCCGTCGCGGAACAGTTTGACGAGCTGGCAAAGCAGCACGGTGAGCTTGACCGTATCGCCGGCCACCGCCCGCGCCAGCGCCTCGAGCCGCTTCACATAGCCGCCATGGTCGGCGCCGAGCACATAGATCAGGTCGACGAAGCCGCGCTCGACCTTGTCCTTGAGATAGGCGACGTCGGCGGCGAAATAGGTGAACGAGCCGTCGGACTTGACCAGCGCCCGGTCCATGTCGTCGCCGACCGCGGTCGAACGGAACAGCGTCTGCTCGCGGTCTTCCCAGTCATCGGGCTTCTCGCCCTTCGGCGGCGGCAGCTTGCCCTTGTAGATATGCCCCTTGAGCGTCAGGTCGGCGATCGCCGCGCGGATCTTCTTGGCGTTGTCGGCATGCAGCGTGCGCTCGGAGAAGAACACGTCGTGATGCACGTTGAGCAGCGCCAGATCCTCGCGGATCATCGCCATCATCGCGTCGACGGTGCGATCCTTGACGATCGCCAGGGCCTCGTCTTCGGGCATCTCCAGCAGGCCGAGGCCGAATTCCTCGGCCAGCGCCTGGCCGACGGGGATCAGGTAGTCGCCCGGATAAAGCCCGGGCGGAATCTCGCCGATGGCTTCGCCAAGCGCCTCGCGGTAGCGCAGGAACGCCGAGCGGCCGAGCACGTCGATCTGGGAGCCGGCGTCGTTGATGACATATTCCTTGGTCACGTCGTAGCCGGCGAAGGCCATCAGATTGGCGAGCGTGTCGCCGACCACAGCGCCGCGGCAATGGCCGACATGCATCGGGCCGGTCGGGTTGGCCGAGACATATTCGACATTGGCCTTGCGGCCGCCGCCGATGGTCGAGCGGCCGTAATTGCGCCCCTCGCCAAGCAGCGCCGCTAGATGCGCGTGCCAGAACGCGTCCTTGAGCCTGAGATTGACGAAGCCAGGCCCGGCGATCTCGGCCGAGGCAATATCGGCGTCGCCCCGCAGCGCTTCGGCGAGTTTTTCGGCAAGCGCGCGCGGGTTCTGTCCAGTGGGCTTCGCCAGCACCATCGCCGCGTTGGTTGCGAGGTCGCCATGGCTGGCGTCGCGCGGCGGCTCGACCGCGATACGCGACAGGTCGAGCGTGCCCCCCTCCTTGTCCTTCAGGTCAAGGGCTTCGACGGCGTTTACGATCCGCGCGTTGAAATCGGCGAAGATATTCATTGGAAGTGCTCTGGGCTTTAAGAGGCGACCGGCCCAACGGCCGGCAAATCGAGGCTCGCCCTAGCTCAAATCGGGCGTATGGTCAAACAGACGCCGATGTTCCTTCAAGGCATAGGTGTCGGTCATGCCGGCCAGGAAGTCGGCGACGCTGCGCGCCTTGATGCGATCCTCGGCCCGGTCGAGCCCCTCGCGCCAGCCATCGGGCATGGCGCGCGGATCGGCGAAATAGACGTCGAACAGCTCGCGCACGATCTGTTCCGCGTCGGCCCGCACCCGCATCACTTCCGGGTGCCGGTAGAGATGCTTGTAGAGGAAAGCCTTCAATTCCTTCTCGGCCACGGCCATGCCGGCCGAAAAGGTCACCAGGGTCTCGCCCGCGGCGCGCACCGCATCGGCGCTGTCCGGTTTCAGACGCTCGATATTGGCGGTGGTCGATGCGATGACATCCTCAACCATCAATGTGATCTGACGGCGCATCAGCTCGTGGCCGGTACGCACATTGTCCAGCCGAGGATATTTCGCACGCACGCCCTTCAGGATGGAGCCCGGCAAGCCGACCTCCCCCAACATCTCCAGCGTCAGCAGGCCGGCGCGCAGGCCGTCGTCTATGTCATGGGTGTTGTAGGCGATATCGTCGGCGATCGCCGCGCATTGCGCCTCGATGCCGGCGAAGCGGTCGAGCTCAAGGTCGTGCAGCTCCGAATAATCGCGGATCGCCTGCGGCACCGGACCTTTGAGTCCCTTCCCGCTCGCATCGGTCAACGGGCCATTGTGCTTGACCAGCCCCTCCAGCGTTTCCCAGGTGAGGTTCAGCCCGTCGAATTCGGCGTAGCGCCGCTCGAGCCTTGTGACCACGCGCAGCGACTGCGCGTTGTGATCGAAGCCGCCCCAGGCGGCCATTTTCTCGTTGAGCGCGTCCTCGCCGGTATGGCCGAACGGCGTGTGGCCGAAATCATGGACAAGCGCCACGGCCTCGGCGAGATCCTCGTCGCCGCGCAGCGCCCGCGCCAGGGCGCGCGCGATCTGCGCCACCTCGATCGAATGCGTCAGCCGGGTCCGGTAATGGTCGCCCTCATGCGCGACGAAGACCTGCGTCTTGTGCTTCAGCCGGCGAAAGGCGGTGGAATGGATGATGCGGTCGCGGTCGCGCTGGAACGGCGTGCGCGTCGGGCTTTCGGCCTCCGGGAACAGACGCCCGCGCGAACCCGCCGGGTCGCTCGCATAGACGGCGCGCGGCCGATAGCCGAACCCGATGTCGCCGAGGGCATCCTTGCCCCGCTGCTCTTCCATTGACCCACCAGTTGACTCAGGCCTGCCCGCTTCATACCTATCATGTGAAACCGAAAGCAAGGTGACGCCGATGGGCGCGGATGCCAAGACTGCCATGAAGGTCGAAATGACCGACGCCGCGGCAAAGCGGATCGCCAGGATTGTTTCCGGCGAACCGGGCAAGACGGCTCTGCGCGTCTCCGTCGAGGGCGGCGGCTGCTCCGGCTTTTCCTATAGATTCGACCTCGTCGGCGACCGCAATGATGACGATGTCGCCATCGAGAAGGATGGCGCGACGATCCTGATCGACGACCTTTCGCTGGTCTATATGGGCGGCTCGGTGATCGACTTCGTCGACGACCTGATGGGCCAGTCCTTCCAGATCAGGAACCCGAACGCGGTCGCCTCCTGCGGCTGCGGCACCAGCTTCTCCATCTGATCGACCGGACTTCGCAAGCCTATGACCGGTGCGAGCCGGCTAGCGCGTGCCTGTCCCCTGGCTTTGGCAGGAATGCGGCCGGACGGCCTTTCTAAAGGTCCGCGCAGGCAATACGATCCGCTTCGTCGAACGCCTTCCGTCCGAACAGCATCGAGGCCTGCATGAAGATCGTCACTTGGAACATCAACGGCGTTCGCGCCCGCATCGGCAACCTCACCCATTGGCTGACCGAAAGCGCGCCGGACATCGTCTGCCTGCAGGAGATCAAGACGGTCGACGAGCAGTTCCCGCGCGCCGAGATCGAGGCGCTGGGCTACAATGTCGAGACCAACGGCCAGAAGAGCTTCAACGGCGTCGCCATCCTGTCGAAGCTGCCCTTCGACGAGGTCAATCGCGGCCTGCCTGGCGATGATGCGGACGACCATGCGCGCTTCATCGAAGGTGTCTTTTCCACCGACCAGGGCGCCCTGCGCGTCGCCTCGCTTTATTTGCCCAACGGCAATCCGGTCGAGGATGAACGGAAGTTTTCCTACAAGCTTGCCTGGATGGCGCGGCTGGAGCGCTGGGCGGAAGAACGGCTGCGGCTGGAGGAAGCGCTGGTGCTGGCCGGCGACTATAACGTCATTCCCGAACCCGCCGATGCCCGGTTCCCGGAAAACTGGCTGGGCGATGCGCTGTTCCAGCCGCAGACGAGGCAGGCCTTCCGCCGGCTGAAGAATCTCGGCTTCACCGAGGCGGTGCGCTCGGTGACCGACTCGGCCGGCGTCTACACCTTCTGGGACTACCAGGCCGGCGCCTGGCAGAAGAACAACGGCATCCGCATCGACCACCTGCTGCTGTCGCCGGAAGCCGCCAACCGTTTCTCGTCGGCCTCGGTGGAAAAGCACGTCCGCGCCTGGGAGAAGCCCTCCGATCACGTGCCGGTCGCGATCGAGCTCAGCCTGCAGCCGGCCTGAGACGCCGCCAAGACCCCGATATCGCCACAAATCCCGTCTTCTATGCAGGTTGCTGTGGGGGTTGAATGGCGATCCGATTTCTTTTCAGGCCGGTCGGCCTTGCCTTGGCGCTTGCCGCCCCGACGCCCTCGCTGGCTGCACCGGCCTGTTTGGCCAACGGCAAGTCCTTCAATGTCGGTCAGACGGCATGCCTGACCATTGCCGGCGAAAGCCATCTCGCCCGCTGCGACATGGTCCTCAACAACACGTCCTGGACCAGGATCAAGGACGAATGTCCGGGAGACGCGCCAAAACCGCATCCCACATCGATCTCAACCCCGACGCCCGGTCCGACGCCGACGGAGCCGACCGAGAACTGAGGCTCCGCTGATCTCCCCCCTTGAGGGGGAGATGTCGCCGAAGGCGACAGAGGGGGTCGCCGCGCGTGAAGCGCCAACGCCCTTTGCGATGCCAGACGAGGTTGGCGCTTCACGCGAAATGACCCCCTCTGGCCTACCGGCCATCTCCCCTCAAGGGGGGAGATTACCCTGCGCTTACTGATCGCCGTTGTTGCCCTTGGTCAGGATATCGTCGGCGAGCGAGATCGCGGTCCGGCGATCGGCCTCGCCGGCCGCGGCGAATGCCTCTTCCTGCATGCTGCGGATCCAGGGCTGGTCGGCTGCCGGAGCCCGCTGAAGCGCCGCCGTCATCATCGCCAGGCCGCGCACGATCTTGCCGCTCTGGAACAGGAGGTTGCCGAGCGTCGCCTGCGCGCCGGCGTGGCCCTTCTCGGCTGCCAGCTGCAGCCAGCGGCCGGCCTGCTTGACGCTCGCCTTCACGCCGCCCTCGCCCTTCAGGAACATCCGGCCGATCTCGAACTGGGCGTTCGGATTGCGGTAGTTGGCGGCGGCGCGCATATAATATTCCTGCGCCGCGACTTCGTTCTCCTCGACCGGCGTGCCGGGAATGCCCTTGCGCAGATAGTCGCCGAGCGCCACCAGCGCGTCCGAGACGTAGCTTTCCTCCGGCGAGCCGGGCTCGACATCCTGGTCGACGATTTCCGAGAAGAACTTGAAGGCGGCATAGTCGTCGCGCGTCACGCCGTCACCTTCGGCATACATGCGCGCGAGCTTCCAGGTGGCGCCGATCTGGCCGTTCTCGGCGGCGTATTTATAGGCCTCGACCGCCTGGTCCTTGTGACCGCTCTTGTAGGCCGAGAAGCCGAACTGGAACACCGCCCACGGGCTCGACTGCGGCTTCACGCCGGTCTTGTCGTCGAACACCTTGTCGTCGAAGGCCATGGCCTGCCCGACGGCGCCCAAGGTCGGAAGCGCGACCAGTGCCGAAAAGACAGACGACCTCAACACCTCAGATGTCCGCATAGCAGTGCGTTTCTTCTGCCCCACCCGGATGAGTCACCGCGCCGTCGCGGGCCGACCCCACCGTTTGCGCATATTTCCAGATCGCGCCGGACTGGTAGTCGGTCTTGCGCGGCTTCCATTTCTTTGCCCGGGCCGCCAGCTCGGCGTCCGACAGGGCCACTTCGATCGTGCCGTTCACGGCGTCGATCGAGATCACATCGCCATCCTTGACCAGCCCGATCGGTCCGCCGACCGCCGCCTCCGGCCCGACATGGCCGATGCAGAAGCCGCGCGTGGCGCCCGAGAAGCGTCCGTCGGTGATCAGCGCCACCTTGCCGCCCATGCCCTGGCCGTAGAGCGCAGCCGTCGTCGACAGCATCTCGCGCATGCCCGGACCGCCGCGCGGGCCCTCATAGCGGATGACGAGAACCTCACCCTCCCGGTAGTTGCGCTGCGTGACCGCTTCGAAGCACTCCTCTTCCGAATCGAAGCAGCGCGCCGGCCCTGAGAATTTCAGTTCCGACATGCCCGCGACCTTCACGATCGCACCTTCGGGGGCAAGGTTGCCCTTCAAGCCCACAACGCCGCCTGTCTTGGTGATCGGCCGATTGGCGGGACGCACAACATCCTGGCTCTCATTCCAGGCAACGTGCTCCATATTTTCGGCCAAAGTGCGGCCAGTGACCGTCATGCAGTCGCCGTGCAGATAGCCGTGATCGAGCAGCGTCTTCATCAGCAGCGGAATGCCGCCGGCCTCGAACATATCCTTGGCGACATATTTGCCGCCCGGCTTGAGGTCGGCGATATAGGGGGTCTTCTCGAAGATCGCGGCCACGTCGAAGAGGTCGAACTTGATGCCGGCCTCATGCGCGATCGCCGGCAAATGCAGCGCCGCATTGGTCGAGCCGCCGGTGGCGGACACCACCGTCGCGGCATTCTCCAGCGCCTTGCGCGTGACGATGTCGCGCGGCCGGATGTTTTTCGCGATCAGTTCCATGACCTTTTCGCCCGAGGCGAAATTGAAGCGGTCGCGCATCTCGTAGGGCGCCGGCGCGCCGCAGGAATAAGGCAGTGCCAAGCCGATCGCCTCGGCGACGGTGGCCATGGTGTTGGCGGTGAACTGAGCGCCGCAGGAACCGGCCGAAGGACAGGCCACCTGCTCGATCTCGAGCAGTTCGGCATCGCTGATCGTGCCCACCGAATGCTGGCCGACCGCCTCGAACACATCCTGCACGGTGATCTGCCGGCCGCGATAGCTGCCGGGCAGGATCGAGCCGCCATAGATGAAGATCGAGGGCACGTTGAGGCGCACCATCGCCATCATCATGCCGGGCAGCGACTTGTCGCAGCCGGCAAGCCCGACAAGGGCGTCATAGCAATGGCCGCGCATGGTGAGCTCGACCGAATCGGCGATCACCTCGCGCGACACCAGCGACGACTTCATGCCTTGGTGGCCCATGGCGATGCCGTCGGTGACGGTGATGGTGCAGAACTCGCGCGGCGTGCCGTTGGCGGCCGCCACGCCCTTCTTGACCACCTGCGCCTGGCGCATCAGCGAAATGTTGCAGGGCGCAGCTTCATTCCAGCAGCTCGCGACGCCGACCAAAGGCTGCGCGATCTCGGTCGCCGACAGGCCCATGGCATATAGGTAGGAACGATGTGGCGCCCGCGCCGGACCTTCGGTCACGTAGCGGCTGGGCAGCTTGGCCTTCGAGATTACCCTGGCGTCCATACTCGTCCTTGCCGCACACCCCGCGGCCGGTCCCCTCGCCGCGCCAACCTGGCACGCATCCCGGGACATATCTCGGGTGCTCCGGGTTTATGGCGGGAAATGGGCAGTTCCCTCTGTCGGACTTCTACAGGAGGGGTTGTTCAGAAAGTGTTGCCGAAACGACACAATCGCATCGGGCGCCGGCTGGGCAGCGAATCTGGAATATCGGGCCGAGAGTTCAGGCTGGACGGTCGGCCACACAACAAAAAGGCCGGGCATTGCCCGGCCTTTTCGGTGAATTTTCAGAGGCTTAGAACTTGATCTTGAGGCCACCCGAAATCGCTGTGACCAGATCGTTGCCAACGTCATAGGTAGCGTCTTCGCCCGCGATAAAACCATTCTCGTCGGTAAGCGTTCCGGAATGGCCGCTGGTCATAACTCCGATGGCCCCGGCCAAGCGAAACTCGATGTTTGGCCGAGGCGTGTAGGCAACGCCGCCGCCGAGCGTCCAAGTGTCGGTTTGGACACCATAGCCATGCGAGGTGCCGCGATCCCAAGTAAGCTGGCCAGCGGCACTCCATTGATCGTTGAACTTGTGGCCGATGCCGCCGGAAACGGTCCAGCCGTCCCGATACATGAGGTCGAGCGAAGTCGGTCTGACAGCCGGGTTCGCCACTCCGCTGTTACAGGCGGCACCGAGCGCCTTCGACTGTTCGGTACAAATCGGAACAATCTGCAGAACGCTCCAATTCACCCATTTGACCGAGCCAAAAGCGAGCCAGCCGGGCGCGATGCCCGACTGCAGCTTGAACTCGACCGTGTCCGGCATGGATTGGGTTGGAGCGTAGATCGGGGTGGAGACGACGCCACCGATGTCCAACGTGCCAGAAATGTTGTCGAGCTTCACCTGCGAATTGTAAACAAGGCTGGCGCGCAATGCGATGTCCGGGATTTCATACGCAATACCCGCACGCCACCCCCAACCGCTGCTGTCAAGATCGACACGCCCGACCATGGGGCCAAAGCCGATGTCTGTTAAGCCTTCCTTGAAGCCGTAGACCTTCTGATAGAATACACCGCCCAGGAACCGAAGCTGGCCTTTGCCCGCGTCAAACTTATACGAACAGGTCGCCGCGTAATTGTCGCTCTTGATGTCGGTTTCAATGTTCGAAACCGCGCCGTTCCAGTTACTACCAGGCGCGGTATGTGCGCCCCAAGGCTGCGAGTAGTCGAACATGCAGTCTACACCCTGGACGACCTGGGCTTTGACGCCGATGCGCGGAACCCAGTAAGGCTCCGCTCCGTCTGCCGTAGAACTAAAGCCCGGGCCCAGGGGAGCCCCGCCAGGACCAAGTGCATTCTTGTACTTGCGATCCGGCATCACATAGGTCGCTTCGGCTTCCGTTGCGACAGGCGCCGGATCGAACAGCAGATCGATGTCGTAGCCGCCGCGCTCCAGACCGCCGGCATGCGCGGGATGCATCGCGGCGCCGATCAACGCGATCGAAAAGCAGCCTGCCCCCGCCAGAGCTTTGAGCCGCAGAATATCCATGGAAATCCCTCCCCGAAATACAAGTGGCTCAAGCTAGAACCAATTCGGGTTAACGACGCAACAACGTTTTCAAGAGCTGTACATGTACACCTTGACAGCACGCATTTTCGCCATAGTGAGAGGCGCCGCAATTGGTGCCTAAATCGCGCCAACCGCGATCAAATGGCAGAAGAACTGCGAAGAAAAGACCCAAAACAGGGCAAAAACAGCCGATTTTGAGGCCGACAGGCCCCCATTGTTACATTATGGCAACAATGGGGCGCAAACTTTCCGTTTACGTCAAAATTAACGTAGCGGCACGCCCATTTTCGAGGCAGCTAAAGCGCGTCGCGATCTTTCAGATTCGCTCCATGCGCTTTAGGTCTTTGGTTTTACGCATGTCTTTATCCCGAAACCGGTTCCCACTTTCGGGAGACATGCTTTAACGTACCGGAAAGCACCTCCGCAGCGAGGGCGATTCTTGCCGCTCAGCCGGCGTCGCGAACCCTTGTCAAAGCCACCGATAGCTTCTCCTGCGCCTCGCGATATTCGGCGAGTTTCTCGCGCTCTGCCTCGACCACCTCTTCCGGCGCGTTGGCGACGAACTTTTCGTTGGAAAGCTTCTTGTGCAGGCGGGCGATCTCCTCGGTCACCTTGGCCAGTTCCTTCTGCAGCCGCGCGGCCTCGGCCTGGAGGTCGATCAGGCTGCCGAGCGGCAGGCTTATCGTCGCCTCGTTGAGCACGATCTGGGCCGAGCCCTTTGGCGGCGCGTCGACCAAGGCGATATCGCCGACGCGCGCCAGCCGCTTGATCGCCTGGGCGTGACGCTGCAGCCG
>NZ_RZRX01000178.1:0-13585 GCF_003997405.1 Mesorhizobium sp. M2A.F.Ca.ET.042.01.1.1 | reverse complement strand
CCGGAAGGCCTGCTTGTGCGGCATCAGCACATAGTCGGCAAAGCCGCCGTCGCGATGGATGCCGATGGCGCTGAGATTGCTGCAGAGATTGACGCGGCCGGCATGGCAGTGGGCGCAGCGCCCGCAGGAGATGTTGGGATCGCCGGTGACGCGGTCGCCCACGGCAATGCCGGACACTGCCGCGCCGACGGCTTCCACGATGCCGGAGAATTCATGGCCGAGCGTCACCGGCGGCGTGCAGGGGAACTCGCCGTGGAAAAGGTGCCGGTCGGTGCCGCAGACGCCGCAGGCCTCGATGCGCACGAGAACATCCTCGGGTCCGGGAACGGGCTTGGGAATCTCGCGCAACCCGATCTTGCCCACCGCTTCCAACCGCACGGCTCTCATGGTCCACCTCAGAGCAATTTCAGGAAAAGTGTGAAGCGGTTTTCCGTCCGAAATTGCGTCAAAACAAAGAGATAGGACATTTCGGCGTTTCTGTGAAACGGTGAAATGTCCTAGTTGAATTTGGGCGGCTGCGAGAGGTCGGGCGCCGGTGCCGCCGGCTTGGCCGGCGCGTCGCCGAAGCTGGGCGGCTGCGACAGGTCGGGCGTGCCTGGCGCCGCCGGCGCGCCGCCATTCGCGGGCGCCGCGCCGTTATTGGCGGGCGGCGTGCCGAGCGGCGACAGCGAAGGCATGTCGGGCAGCTTCAGGTCTATCGTGCTGGGCTCCACCGCCGCTCCCTTGTAGCGCATGACCATCTGCGGGAAGGCGATGGTGAGCCCGATCATGATCACCTGAATGCAGACGAACGGCACGGCGCCCCAATAGATCTGCCCGGTAGAGACCGGCGCGATCTGCTTGCCGGTGATCCTGTCCAGGTAAGGCACGCGGGCCGCGACCGAGCGCAGGTAGAACAGCGCGAAGCCGAATGGCGGATGCATGAAGCTGGTCTGCATGTTGACGCCGAGCAGCACGCCGAACCAGATCAGGTCGATGCCGAGCTTGTCGGCGGCGGGCGCCAGCAGCGGCACGATGATGAAGGCGAGCTCGAAAAAATCGAGGAAGAAGGCAAGCACGAAGACCAGGATGTTGACGCCGATCAGGAAGCCCGTCTCGCCGCCGGGCAGCGAGGTCAACAGATGCTCGACCCAGATGTGGCCGTTGACGCCGTAGAAGGTCAGCGAGAAGACGCGCGCGCCGATCAGGATGAACAGCACGAAGGAGGAAAGCCTGGTCGTCGAGGCGAGCGCCTGTTTGACGACGTCGAGCGTCAGCCGCCCCTTGGCCGCCGCCATGATCAATGCTCCGACCGAGCCCATGGCGCCGCCCTCGGTCGGCGTGGCGATGCCGAGGAAGATCGTGCCCAGCACCAGGAAGATCAGCGCCAGCGGCGGGATCAGCACGATAACCACCTGCTGCGCCAGCTTGGACATCATGTTGATGCGCAGCCGCTGGTCGACGATGGCGGCGACATAGATGACGATGACGCCGACGGCGAAGCCGAGGATGTCGGCATTGTCGCCCTGTGTCGGTGCAAGATAGCGATAGGCGCCGTAGGAGATCGCGCCGGCAATCAGCAGCGCCACGATCAGCGACAGTACGCCGTGGCCGAGCGTGCGGGCCTCGAGCGGCAGCGCCGGCATCGAGTTCGGCCGGACGATCGACATGATCAGGATGTAGAGCATGTAGATGCCGGTCAGCACGATACCCGGGATCAAGGCGCCGGCATACATGTCGCCGACCGAGCGGCCGAGCTGGTCGGCGAGCACGATCAGCACCAGCGAGGGCGGGATGATCTGGGCAAGCGTGCCGGAGGCCGCGATGACGCCCGCCGCCAGCCGCCGGTCATAGCCGTAGCGCAACATGATCGGCAGCGAGATCAGCCCCATGGCGATGACCGAGGCCGCCACCACGCCGGTCGTTGCGGCCAACAGCGCGCCGACGAAGATGACCGCATAGGCAAGGCCGCCGCGGATCGGCCCGAACAGCTGGCCGATCGTGTCGAGGAGGTCTTCGGCCATCCCTGAGCGTTCGAGCACGATGCCCATGAAGGTGAAGAACGGTATCGCCAGCAGCGTGTCGTTGGACATCACCCTGGTGCCGTAGAAATTGTCCGGCAGCGCATGCAGCAGCGGCCAGGCGAGGTTGATCGACCCGCCGGAATAGGGCGAGACCAGCACGCCGATGAAGAAGAACAGCAGGCCGTTGGCGGCGAGCGAGAAGGCGACGGGGTAGCCGATCAAAAGGAAGATGATCAGGGAGGCGAACATGATCGGCGCCATGTTCTGCGCGATGAACTCGATCATGGGCGGACCTCGCCGGCAATGGCTTTGGCTTCCTCGGCCAAGGCCTCCGCCTCGAGCCTGGCCTGCTCATGCGCCGATATGAAGGGATTGGGATCGTCCATGTCGCCGCGCATAATGGCGATCTTCTTGATGATCTCGGAAACGCCTTGCAGGGCCAGCAGGAAGAAGCCGACGAGCAGGATGGCCTTGGCCGGCCAGACGATCAGGCCGCCGGCGTTGGTCGACATCTCGCCGCTGTGGAAGGACAGCGACACATAAGGCACGAAATAGACCACCATCAGCACGACGAAGGGCATCAGGAAGAACAGGTGGCCGAAGAGGTCGATCCAGTGCTGCACGCGCCGCGAGAACATGCCGTAGACGATGTCGATGCGGATATGGTCGTTCTGCTTCAGCGTGTAGGCCGCGGCCAGCATGAAGGCGGCGCCGAACAGATACCATTGCAGCTCGAGCCAGGCATTGGACGAGGTGTCGAACACCTTGCGGATGACGGCATTGCCGGCGCTCACGAGGATCGCAAGCAGGATCAGCCAGGAGACCCACCGGCCGATGAACTCGTTGATGCGGTCGATCGTCCTGGATAGAGCGAGAAGCCCTGCCATGCATATCCTCCCTGACAATGCGGCGCGCCCGATTCCCCCTCCGGTGTCGCGTCGCCTGGCCCAACGGTATGCAGTGCGTGGTCCGGCAGGTCAACATGGCAAAGCCGCGCCGAACAGATCGATAAGCCGCGCAGAGGCGGAATGCCGCCGCCTGACGATGCGTCATGCAACCAAAGTCTGGGATGCTTAAAGCATGTCTCCCGAAAGTGGGAACCGGTTTCGGGATAAAGACATGCGTAAAACCAAAAATCTAAAGCTCATGGAGCGAATCTGAAAGATCGCGACGCGCTTTAGGCGATCTTGGCCTGGTCGCGCCCGGCGCCGATCAGCACCAGCATGGCGACGAGGAAGAGATAAATCCAGGCGTCGCGCCATTCGAGCGGGAAGTAGCCGGCCCAGAGCGATTCAGCCATGCCGAAGGCCGCGGCGCCAAGGGCCGCCCGAAGCGGCGACAGGTAGCCGCCGACCGCCGTCACGAACAGGATCTTCAGCCCGTAGACCAGCCCGGTGCCGAAGGAGACATTGCCGTAGTAGAGGCCGGCAAGCACCCCGGCCAGGGCCGCGCAGAAACCGCCGAACAGCACGGCGCGGCGGAACACCGCGCGCACATCGACCCCGCACATAGCCGCTGCCTGCGGATCGTCGGAGACGGCACGCCAGGCGCGGCCGAAGCGCGAATGCGAAAACAGCCAGGCCGCCAGCGCCACCAGCGCGACGACCCCCGCGCAGTCAAGCAGCTGGATGACGGTGAGCGTGACCTTGAACCCTTCACCTTCGGCGAAAATGACGGGATCGGCGAGCATCGGCGGCAGCCACAGATCATGCGTGTCGGCGGCGATGCGGCTCGCCTCCGACAGGAAGATCAAGATGCCGAGCGTCGTCACCACGATGGCGTTGGGCGAGCGGTCGGCGAGCCTCTCGAACACGCTGCGCGACAGGACGTGGCTGATCAGCGCGGCGTAGAGCAGGGCCGCGGCCACGCCGAGCGCCACCGCGGCGGCGAGCGTCAGCCACAGCGCCTGATAGCCGAAGGCGGCGGTCAGGATCATCGTCTGGCCGCAAAAGGCGAACAGCGCGCCATAGGCTAGGTTGGTGCGGTGCAGGATGCCGTTGGTCAGCACATAGCCGAAGGCGAGCAGCGCGTAGAGCGCGCCTGAATGCAGCCCGTTCAGCACCTGCTGGAAGAAATAGAGCATGCGGCGTCCTTGGGGCCGCATGACGCGACCTGCATGGAGCGTTACATTCGGAATCTAACTTGTCAAATGCGTTTTATCGGTTAGATTTCCCTTATGACGGTTTCCTGGACCCCGCACCGCTTCACCGGCGGCATTCTTGCGCTCGATACGGCGAACACCGTGGTGCTGCGCAACGATCCGCAAAAGTCCTTCGACCGCTTCGAGGATCCGGCCGAGATCGCCCGTTTCGCCGAGGCGGCAAGCGGCTTCCGCGCCGCCGAGCTCGGCGGCCGGCGGCTGCGGGCGCCGGAGCCGGGCGAGATCAAGCCAACCGTCATCTCGATCCGCGAGGCGACTGACCGCCTGTTTCGCCATGCCGTATCGAACGGCGCGGTGGCGACAAGCCACCTGCCGGATTTCCTCACGGCCTGCGCCAGCGGGCTGTCGGGCAGCGCGACCGAGATCCGGACTCCGGGCCAGCCTTTCGGCGACCCGCAAACGCCAATCGCCTTCGAGGCGGCTTTGGCCGTCTCGGCGCTGTCGCTGCTGCGCGACGAAACGGTGGCGAGGCTGAGGATCTGCCCCAATTGCAGCTGGCTGTTCGTCGACCGCAGCCGCAACGCCAGCCGCTTGTGGTGCGACATGGCTGTCTGCGGCAACCGCCAGAAGGCAAACCGCTATTACCGCCGCCGCACGGCGGGGAGGGAGGTTCCCAATGCTTAGAAAACTGTCGCGTTCGGCTTTGATCGGCGCCGCTCTGGTCGCCGCTGTCGCGCTCGGCGCCTGCCGCGACACCGGCAAGGACCAGCTCTTCGCCATCTCGGGAAAACTGTTCGAGTTCAACTACCGGCTGGCCATCGCCACCTATGTCATCACGCTGAAGCCGCTGCGGCCGATGGTCGACGGTCAGGTCGCGGTGGTGAGCTTCCAGAATCCCGCCGGCGGCGACCCGCTCATCGTCAACCAGAAGATCTGGCCGAAGCTGCCGCACATCACGCTCACCAGCCCGCCGCTCACCTGCGTGGTCAAAGATAAACCCTATTCCGTCTCGATCCGCATCGAGGATGCGAGCGGCACGCTGCTGCAGAGCATCGATACCACGATGACCTCGTCCGAGGACCAGACGATGCTGCCGGACCGGCCACTGGTGATCGGGCCGAAATACGAGCTCAACCCGGACCTTGCCGGCCATCCCGACGGCAAGCTGCCCGATGCCCAGAAGCCGGATTGCTCCAAAGCGACCTGAGCCGCGAAATTTTTGTTCCTCACAAAGCGGTTAGCATGATCTTGCATGCGCCGCCGGCCACTCGCCAGACCGTTTGTTGCGTGTTATCTGGCCTCTGTGATTTTGTTTGACCTCACCGCCTAGGGACGAAAGACTGCGACGTCCCACTCCGACGTTGGCTGCCTGATTTGAGGCGCCTCCGCAGAGGAAATACCTGATGACGCTGCACGACGTCGCGCTCGACGACAAGTTCGACCTTGGCAAGGAGCGCATCTTCCTATCCGGCGCGCAGGCCGTCGTGCGCATGCTTCTGATGCAGCGCGAGCGCGACCGCCGCGCCGGCCTCAACACCGCGGGCTTCGTTTCCGGCTATCGCGGCTCGCCGCTAGGCGGCCTCGACATGCAGCTGTGGCGGGCGAAGAAGCAGCTTGCGAAAGCCGACATCGTCTTCCAGCCGGGCCTCAACGAGGAACTCGCCGCCACCGCCTGCTGGGGCTCGCAGCAGACCGAATTACTGGGCGAGGGCACGCATGATGGCGTTTTTTCGATCTGGTACGGCAAGGGCCCGGGGGTCGACCGGTCCGGCGACGTCTTCCGCCACGCCAATCTTGCCGGCTCTTCCAAGCATGGCGGCGTGCTTGCCCTGATGGGCGACGACCACATGGCCGAATCCTCGACCAACGCGCATGCCACGGAATTCCTCTTTGTCGACACCATGGTGCCGATCCTCAATCCGGCCGGCGTCCAGGAGATCATCGACTACGGCCTCTACGGCTTTGCCATGTCGCGCTTCGCCGGCACCTGGGCGGCGATCAAATGCGTCAAGGACAATATCGAATCGACGGCCTCAGTCGACGCCTCGATCGAGCGTCTGGGTATCGTCATTCCCGAATTCGACATGCCGCCGGGCGGCTTGAACATCCGCCACGAGATCGACATGCTCGGCCAGGAAGAGCGGCTGCACGAGTACAAGCGCGCCGCCGCCTCGGCCTTTATCCAGGCCAATGGGCTGAACCGCATCGTCTATTCCGGGGGCCGCAATCCCAAGCTCGGCGTCATCACTATCGGCAAGAGCTATCTCGACGTCCGCCAGGCGCTGGAGGATATCGGCATCGACGAAGCGGCCGCCAACCGCATCGGCATCCGCCTGTTCAAGGTCGGCTGTCCGTGGCCGTTGGATTTCCAGCACATCGCCGACTTCGCCCGCGGCCTCGACACCATCGTCGTCGTCGAGGAGAAGCGCTCGCTGATCGAGGTGCAGCTGCGCGAGAACCTCTACGGCACCGCCACCCAGCCGGTGATCGTCGGCAAGAAGGACGAGCGCGGCGACTGGCTGTTTCCGGCCAAGGGCGCGCTGGATCCGAACGAAATAGCGATTGCGCTCGGCGAGCGGATCCTGCGCACCATTGGCCCGTCCGAGGAGATCGCGGCGCGGGTGGCGAAGCTGCGCCAGTTCCAGGCGATGCTCGCCGACACGCTCGATATCGGCTCGCGCACGCCCTTTTTCTGCTCGGGCTGCCCGCATAATTCCTCGACCAAGGTGCCGGACGGCTCGCTCGCCGCCGCCGGCATCGGTTGCCATTTCATGGCGCTGTGGATGGACAGGAACACCGTCGGCTTCACCGCCATGGGAGGCGAGGGCGCGCAATGGGTCGGACAGGCGCCGTTCTCCAAGCGCGACCACATCTTCCAGAATCTCGGGGACGGCACCTACAACCACTCCGGCGTGCTGGCGATCCGCTTCGCGCTGTCCTCCGACGCCAACATCACCTACAAGATCCTCTACAACGATGCTGTCGCCATGACCGGCGGCCAGCCGCATGAGGGCGGCCTGACCGTCGACATGATCGCCAGGCAAGTGCGCGCCGAGGGCGTCGAGCGCATCGCCGTCGTCACCGACGAGCCTGGCAAATATGCCGGCAAGGCCGATTTCCCGGCCGGCATAACCATCCACCACCGCGACGATCTCGATCTCGTCCAGCGAGAATTGCGCGAGGTGAAAGGCGTTTCGGTGCTGCTCTACGATCAGACCTGCGCCGCGGAAAAGCGCCGCCGGCGCAAGCGCGGCACCTTCCCCGATCCGGACAAACGCGTCTTCATCAACGAGCTGGTCTGCGAAGGCTGCGGCGATTGCGGCGTACAGTCCAACTGCGTCTCGATCCAGCCGGTCGAGACCGAATTCGGCCGCAAGCGCCGCATCGACCAGTCGAGCTGCAACAAGGATTTTTCCTGCCTCAACGGCTTCTGCCCGTCCTTCGTCACCGTGCATGGCGGCAAGATCAGGAAGGCCGAAGGCATTGCCGGCAGGGCCGATCCGTTGGACGGCGTGCCCGCGCCGGTGGAATTCCGCATGGGCAACCAGGGCTGGGCGGCGATCATCGACGGCGTCGGCGGCACCGGCGTCGTCACCGTCGGCGCGGTGCTCGGCATGGCCGCGCATCTGGAAGGCAAGGGTTGCGGCATGATCGACATGGCGGGCCTCGCCCAGAAGGGCGGCTCGGTCTTCACCCATGTCCGCATCGCCCCGACGCCTGAGGACATTCACGCCATTCGCGTTTCGGCCGGCAAGGCCGACCTCGTGCTCGGCTGCGATCTCGTCGTCTCCGGCGCCAAGAAGGTGCTGGGCGCGGTGCGCGAGGGCCACACGATCTTCCTCGCCAACACCGCCGAGATCATGCCCGGCGAATTCACCCGTTCCGCCGACTTCTCGCTGCCGGTCGAGCGGCTGAAGAAGGCGATCCGGGCGGCTGCCGGCGACGACAAGGCGCATTTCTTCGACGCCACCCGCACCGCGACCGCCCTGTTCGGCAATTCGCTCGGCGCCAACATGTTCATGCTTGGCTTCGCCTTCCAGCATGGCGGCCTGCCGCTTTCGGCCGAAGCCGTTGAAAAGGCGATAGAATTGAACGGCGAAGCGGTGGCGATGAATATCGCGGCTTTCCGCTGGGGCCGCCGCGCCGCGCATCAGCCCGATTTCGTGCGTGGCCTGGTCGCCCAGACCGGCAAGCCTGCGTCCAAACCGGCCGAAACGCTGGACGATGTCGTCGCCCGCCGCGTCGCCTTCCTCACCGCCTACCAGAACGCCGCCTACGCCAGGCGCTACGCCGACCGCGTGGCGGCGTTGCGCGCCGCCGAGGCGAAGGCGATTCCAGGCTCGACGGTGGTGACTGAAGCGGCGGCGAAAAACCTCTTCAAGCTGATGGCGATCAAGGACGACTATGAGGTGGCGCGTCTTTATACCGACGGCACTTTCGCCGCCGACCTCGCCAAGCAGTTCCAGAGCTACGAGAGGCTTGAATTCCATCTCGCGCCGCCGATCCTCGGCCGCCGCGGCAATGACGGCAAGCCCAGGAAATCGAGCTTCGGCCCGTGGATGATGAAGGGCTTTCGGCTCCTGGCGGCGATGAAGGGCCTGCGCGGCACCGCCTTCGACCTCTTCGGCTACACGGCCGAGCGGCGCATGGAGCGGCAATTGCTGAGCGAGTATGAGGCCGATCTCGACCTCATCGCCGGCGCGCTGGCGCCGGGCAGGGTGGAGGCCGCGACGGCCCTGGCCTCCGTGCCGGCATTGATCCGCGGCTACGGCCATGTCCGGCAGGCCAGCGCCGCGAAGGCGGCGGGCGAGCGCTCGCGCTTGATCGAGCGCCTGGCCCAGGCTCCGGCGGAGCCGACGCTTCGCGCCGCCGAGTGACCGCGCCGGCGCATTGACGGCGCGCCAGAACTCCCGGATTCCCTGGTCTGTCCCGCCTGCTGCAACCCTCCGCAACCGGGATTGAACGCCGTTCTAAGCCTTTCTTAAGGCGGGTGTGGCATGACAAGGCGTAGCGTTGGGCCAGCGGCATGGGTAGAACAAAGACCGAGAACATCCCGGCGGATGTCTATATCCAGTTCGTGCGGGCATTGTTCGACAACGCCGGCATGGTTGCGATCGGCGGCGTATGCTACTGGATTCTCGGGTTCATGGTCTACCTGCGTACGCAGGATCTGCTTTATCTGACGTTGGCTTTCGTCATGCTATCGGCCAGCCTCTGGCGGTACTTCAGCATCCGAGGCTTCCATAGAGCGGGCGGCACCATAGCAAGTGTCGCAGAGGCAGAAGCGATAGAGCGCAATTACATTCTCAAAGGTAGCGCGCAGGGCCTCGCATTGGGGTCATTCTGCTTCGTGTCGATCTACCTGCGTCCTGATCAATTTGCTGAACTGGCGTCGGTCTCGTTGTCGTTGACGACCCTGGTAACGGTTGTCGGACGAAGCTACGGCTCCATGCGCATGGTCCAGATTTTTTCCTTGACCCTCGTCGGGCCCGCGGCTCTTGCGCTCATCCTGCGCATGGATATGGCTTCTGTCGTCCTCGGCTTGATGATCTTCCCGTTGACGTTCGTCACCATCAACAGCGCCGACCATGTCCGCAACGTGCTCTTCTCCGCCGTCATCGGCCACAAGCAGGCCGGGAACCTGACGCGCCGGTTCGATCGCGCGCTCAACACCATGTCGCACGGCCTGGTCATGCTAGGCCCGGACGGGCGCGTCGCGGTGGCCAATGCCGAAGCCGCCCGCCTGATGTCGCTGAGATCGGGCGACGCCTTGCTTGGACGCTCGATCCACGGCCTTTTGATGCGCGGCGTCGCCGGCGGCATGCTGGCGCCGAAAGACTGCCGCTACATCGAGGCGCAGCTGACGCGCGCCCTGCGCGAAGGCCGCGACCGCAAGGTGCTCGTTTCGCTGGCCAATGGTCAGCATTACGAATTCTCCGCCCGCGAAGGCAGCCAGGAACTCGGCGTCATCACCTTCGAGGACGTGACGGTGCGCGTCGAGGCGGAGGAAAAGATACGCTTCATGGCGCGCTACGACAATCTGACGGGCCTGCCGAACCGCGCCTATTTCCACGAGCTGGTCCGTGAGGCCATGGCCTCCGGCGAGCAGGATCGGCTCTGCGGGCTCGCGGTGCTTGATCTCGACGACTTCAAGAGCGTCAACGACACGCTCGGCCATCCGGTCGGCGACGGGCTGATCTACGCCGTGGCCGAGCGTCTCGCGGCGATTGCCGGACCGGGCATCACGGTCAGCCGCTTCGGCGGCGACGAGTTCATGATCTTCTTCGACCGCGTCGAGGACGAAAGCCACCTCGGCACCCTGCTCGACCGGATCTTCGCGGACCTGCAGGGCGAGGTGGACGTCGCCGGCCACGGCTTGCGCATCCAGGCCAGCGGCGGCGCGGTGCTGTCCAAGGTCAAGGACACCGAGGTTGATGCAATGATCGTCAAGGCCGACCTTGCCCTCTACAAGGCCAAGGAACTTGGCAAGAACAGCTGGCGGCTGTTCGAGGCGGCCATGGATGCCGCCTTCCGCAATCGCCAGCTGATGAAGGCCGACCTGCGCAATGCCGTGCAGGCCAAGGATTTGCGCGTGGTCTATCAGCCGATCGTCTCCGTCAGCACCATGCGCATCGCCAGTTGCGAGGCGCTCTGCCGCTGGGACCATCCCGACCTCGGCCCAATCTCGCCCGGCGTCTTCATTCCCTTGGCGGAAGAGATGGGCATCGTTTCCGACATCAGCACCTTCGTGCTGGAGGCAGCCTGCGCCGAATGTGCCAAATGGCCGGCGCAGACAAGCGTGTCGGTCAACCTGTCGGCCAAGGATTTCCGCAGCCGCGACATCGTCCAGAAGGTCAGGGACGCCTTGGCAAAGTCGGGCCTTGCGGCGCACCGGCTCGAAATCGAGGTCACCGAGACCGCCTTGCTCGATGACAAATCGCTGACGCGCGAATCGATCGAGGACTTGAAGGCGCTTGGCGTGCGCATCGCGCTTGACGATTTCGGCACCGGCTACTCCAGTCTGAGCTATCTCCACAAGCTGCCGCTCGATAAGATCAAGATCGACCGCTCTTTCCTGGTCGATATGAACCAGAACCGGCAGTCGCTCGATCTGCTGAAGGGCATCGTCAGCCTGTCGCGGACATTGGGCCTTTCGGTCACCATCGAAGGGGTCGAGACCTTCGAGCAGCTGAAGACGCTGGTTCATCTGGTCAAGCCGGACTTCGTGCAAGGCTTTCTGTTCGGCGCCGCGCTCAGCGCGTCGGGCATCGAGACGATGTCGAGCGTCACATGGCCATTTGTCGCGGACCTGCATATCGCCGGCAAACGAACGGCCAGCTGACCGGATTTCCCGGGCAAAGCGCAAAACGGCTTCCACTTCGCAGAATTACGACCCGTATTGAGAGCCCGCCAAATATATTGGCCGCTACAGGACAAGTGTAGGCTGGGCATGCCTCGGCGCTTTCGAAGCTCTGAATTCGAAATGATTTCATCGGTTACAACCGGTCGGTATTAGACGGTCGATCGCGTCGGGATTTGCTTTTTTCGCGCATGATCAGCGCAACTGGGGCCAGGCATTAAGGTTAACAAGAGGTAAATCAGCAGTATCGAATTTTCAGCTTGTGTCTCATTTCAACTCGAATAGCCTTAGTCGCAGGCGGAATTCGAGGACGGACAATGGATGCTGCGAGGAAGAGTGCGTCGGCCGACGCCAGCGCGAGGATGGACTCCGCGCTCAACCGGTCGATGATGGAACTGCTGGATCATGTCGAATATCGCCTCATCACGGGGGGTGAAGATCAGGAGGCGATCTATCGGCTCCGCTACAATTCCTATCGGCGCTCAGGTATGTGTGGTCCGATCGCGAGTGGGATGTTCGAGGATCGCTGGGATAATCTACCCAACGCCTATCGGTTCGGTGTCTATTGCTATGATCAATTGGTCAGCACACTGCGTTTCCATTATATTACCAGTGCGCAGCCGTACTCGCCTTCGGTCGATGCCTATCCCGAAGTCTTGCTTCCACGGCTCGCCCGCGGCGAAACCTTCATTGACGGAACCCGCTTCGCAGCCGACCCCGACAGCGCGCCGGCGCCGGGGGTGCTGCCTTTCCTGACGCTCAGGATCGCCATGGTCGCGTCCTGCTACTTCGGTCAGGACTCGGTGCTGACGCCGGTCAAGATGGAGCATTCCTCTTTTTACGTTCGTTACTTTCAGGCCGTGCAGAGGACGGAGGCTAAAGCATTTCCGGGCGTTCTTCCCCCGCTCGCACTGTTCGAAATTCCGGCCGGCGAAAACATGCGCCTGACGCTCAAACGATTGCCGTTCTTCAATTCGACGCCGATGGAGCAGCGGCTGATGTTCGGCAATCCGGCCATCAACCGGCTGACGCCCCTCTCGATCGTGCCGACGGCGAAATACTATCGCGCCGCTGCCTGAACGCGGGCCATGAACCTTTTGCCGGCTGCGGCGTTAGCAAGCAATTCCAGGAAAGTGTGAGCGGTTTTCCGGCCGGAATTGCATCACGACAAGCTTCGCAGCCGTCGGACGGGCGATCGCCTGTCAAGTGAAAGGATTCCGACATGACCATTCATTCAATCGCGCTGACGCCGCTGATCTCGTTGATCGCCGGCGTGCTGATCCTGGTGATGCCGCGGCTCCTCAACTACATCGTCGCGCTTTACCTGATCGTCGTCGGCCTGCTCGGCCTTTTTCCCCAACTCGCCGGCTGAAGTCGCCCTTGCCGCGCGGACGAGGGCGCGCCGTTCAATTTCAACTTTCATTTGAGGCTGTTGTCGCAGGCTGTGCGGCAATAGCGCCATTGCTCTTGGTTCGGCTTTTCGCTATGTGCCTCAAAGGCTTTTTCGAAGGGGTACTTCCATGGCTGATCACACGCCCGCCGGTCCGGTCGAGCTTGGCGCGCAGATGGACTATGCCGAGCACGACCGCACCTACAAGGCCTTCCTCGGCCTTGCCAAATACGGCTCGCTGGTCTGCGCCGCCATCCTCATCGCCATGGCTTTCGGCTTCTTCGTCGGCGGCTTCTTCTCGGGCCTCATCGTGTTCATCCTGATCACGGCCATCGGCACTCTCATTCTGCGGTAGACTTCCCAAGCCCATCGCCCTCGACGTCGCCGGACGTCCGGCCGACGCCTTGCGTAATCAAGGTTCCAGCCGAAAGGATCGTCCGGTGGGACAAATAGTGTTCATCCCTCGTGAGCTTGACCCGAACGAGCCGCGCGTCGCGGCCTCGCCGGAAACGGTCAAACGTCTGGCTGGTCTCGGCTTCGACGTGATCGTCGAGAAGGGCGCCGGTCTCGGCTCCCGCATCCCCGACCAGGATTTTGCTGCGGTGGGTGCCGTGATCGGCAAGGCGTCGGACGCGGGCCGGGCCGACGTGGCGCTGAAAGTGCGCCGGCCGACCGATGCCGAGCTGAAGGGCTACAAGCCGGGCGCCGCCGTCATCGCCATCATGGACCCC